>NZ_JAAGNB010001746.1:0-936 GCF_010550475.1 Amycolatopsis sp. SID8362 | reverse complement strand
CCCTGGCCGAACGGGCGGCGGCCGCGTCCGCCGGCGAGGAGTTCTGACGTGCTCGCGGGTCTGCCGCCGCCGCTGACCCCGCCGGACCGGCCGGTGCCCGCCGAGCTGGTGGGGGCGAGTTCGCACGGCTACAACTGCCGGTGCGTGGCCAGGCATTTCGGCCTCGACCCGGCACCGTACGGCGAGCTGCCGGCATGTTCGCTCAGCGACGCCGAATACTGCCGGCTGCTCGGCGAGGCCTTCGAGACCCAGCAGGAGGCCAAGCGGCTCGGCGCGGAGCGGGACTTCGCGGGCGCGCACCAGGCGTACGACCGGCTGCGGCGGTTCGCGCGGCAACTTGACCGGACCGACCTGGAACTGGCGGCCGTCAGCGATCTGGCCACCCTCCGCTACGCCGCGGGTGACCTGCGCACCGCGCGCCAGTGCGCTGAGGCCGTGTTGGCCGCCTTCCCGGTGAGCGCTGCCGCGGCCGTCCACTTCGGACAGTACGCCGAGCTGCGGATGATCGAAGGATCCCGCGAGGTCGCCGACCGCGTGCTGATCTCACTGTCCACTGAGGAGGGTGACGTCGCTCGTGCGCGCGAGCTGATCGCCGGACAGCGGCACCGGTCGGCGCTGCGCAAGGCGGCCGGGCCGGAGCAGTACCCGCCCGAACTGCTCGACCCGCACGGTGCCGACGAACTGGAGCTGCGGATCCTCGAGGCGCGCGTCCAGGCGGCGGCCGGTGACCCGGCCGGCGCTTTGGCCGCGCTCGAAGCGATCCTCGCCGCGCTGGAAACCCTCACCGGAGCCGGCGGGCAAGCGGCGTCGCTGCGGCTGATGGCCCGCGCCGAACGCGCCCGCCTCCGCCAGGCAGGTGGCGAGGACGCGGATGCCCGGGCGGACCTGGTCCGGCTCGGGCACGAAGGCGGTCCGGGCGCGAAGTTCGCCATCGAC
>NZ_JAAGNB010001691.1:0-1020 GCF_010550475.1 Amycolatopsis sp. SID8362 | reverse complement strand
CGCCGGCCCAGCCCGTCCACGGTGACGTCGACCGACGAGGACGTCGCCCCGGCGTGCCGCGCGACGTTGGTCAGCGCTTCGCGCAGCGACGCGATCAGGTCCGAGCGGACGGCGTCCGGCACCGCGGCGTCGAGCGGGCCGTCGAACCCGACGCGCGGTTCGAAACCGAGCGTGTCGCGGGCGTCCACCGCCACCCGCAGCAGCTCCGCGCGGAGGCTGCCGTTCGGCTGCGCGGGCGACTGCAGGGAAAAGATGCTGTTGCGGATCTCGCGGATCGTGCCGTCGAGGTCCTGGGCGAACCCGGACACGCGCGCGGCGACCTCCGGGTCGGCGATCATCCTGCTGACGCCTTCGAGGCCGAGCCCGGTCGCGAACAGCCGCTGGATCACCAGGTCGTGCAGGTCGTGGGCGATCCGGTCGCGGTCCTCGAACACCGCCAGCTGCTGCCGCGCCTCCTGCGCGCGGGAGAACTCGACGGCGAGCGCGGCGTGCCCGGCGAAGGTCTCGGCCAGCTGGACGTCGGCGTCGGTGAACGGCGACTTGTCGCGGAACTTCGCGATCACCAGCACCCCGAGCGTGTCCTCGCCGACGAGCAGCGGCACCGAGATGGCCGAGTCGAGGTCCTTGATCATCGCCGGCATCGGCCCGGCGCGGTCGCGCTGTTCTTCCTGGACGCGCTCGCCGTAGTCGCGCACGACGACCGGGCGGCGGGTGGCGAACGCGACGCCGGTGGCGGTGCCTTCGGTCGGCACGGTCAGCCCGGTCAGCCGGTCGGCGTCGTCCCCCGGCGGCTCGACGACGTCGAACACCAGCTGCCCCGGCCCGGCCGGGCGCGCGATCGCACCCGCTGTGCCGCCGGCGACGACGCGGGCGCGTTCGGCGATCAGCCTGAGCGTGGCGTGCAGGTCCTGCGACGCGAGCAGGGCGCCGGTGACGTCGTAGGAGGCCTCGAGCCAGCGTTCGCGGCGGCGCATCTGGTCCACGAGCAGCGCCTTTTCGACGGCCATGCCGGTCGCTGCG
>NZ_JAAGNB010001634.1:0-1916 GCF_010550475.1 Amycolatopsis sp. SID8362 | reverse complement strand
AACGCCGTCGGCGGGCTGCTGGTCTCGCCGATCTCCTGGACGCACCACTGGGTGTGGGCGGTGGTCGTGCTGCTCGGCTGGGCGGAGCTGGCCCGCCGGACCCGGCGCCGCGGGTTCGCGCTGCTGACGGGTGTCGGCGTGGTGCTGTTCGTCGCCGGTCCGCAGTGGTGGTGGCCGCGCGGCGGGGAGGTCGAACGGCACTGGAACTTCGCGCAGCAGCTCACCGGCAACGGCTATGTCCTCTTCGGACTCGCGGTCTTGGTCACGGCGGTGCTGACCCGCTTTTCCCGGCCGGACGACGACTTCAGCGGCGTGGTCCCGGCCCGTGCCGCAGCCAGCCCGCTCCGAGGATGAGCATGGCCGTCCCGAGGCCCAGCGCCAGGCAGACCCCGGCGTTGTTCATCGGCAGCACCTCGGAGACCGCGTCCGGCAGCGGGAGCAGCCCGGCCAGGCCGGCGACCGTGTAGACCGCGCCGGCGGCGACCAGGAACCGGGCGGCCAGCCGCGGGGAGCGCGTGCAGAACACCGCGGCGGCGCCGGTCAGCAAGTGCGTGAGCGCCCACGGCCCGGAGACGGCGAAGACCCCGAACAGCTCGTGCGGCCCGTCGCCGTCCGCGACGCCCGACATCAGCTCCAGCGCGGCGAGCACGAGGAACAGCAAGCCGATCAGCATGCCCATGCCCTGCACGGGGGCGGGGCCGCGCCGGGTCCCGGGTTCGGTGGCCGTCATGTCTTCCGGATTCCCCGCACGGGCCCTTTTAATGCACGCCTTCCGGGGTAACCGGGGTGCCGACGAAAGGTGGAGCCATGACCGAGTACCGCCACACCGCGACCGCCGACATCCCCGCCGACGAGCTGTTCGCGTTCCTGAGCCACCCGGAGAACCTGCCCCGGTACTTCCCGGAGATGAAAGTGGCGGAGCCGCGGGGCGGCGACAGCGTGCACGTGGAGGCCGAAGTGCGCGGCGAACGCGTCGCGAGCGAGGCCTGGCTGCACACCGACGCCGGCACCCGCTCCCTGACGTGGGGCGCGGAGGGCCCCGACGACTACCACGGCGAACTGCGCATCTCCGAAGACGGCCCGGCGTCCTCGGAGATCACCGTGACGCTGCACAGCGTCCGCGAGGCCGACGGCGGCGAAGTCCAGCGGGGCCTCGAGGAGACGGTCGCCGCGATGACCCACGCGGCGACCTCCGACGCCGACGTCGAGGCCGCCGAAGGCCAGGGCGGCTGGACGAACTACGACGGCACGAGGGACTCGTCCGGCTGAGGCGGCCGGATCAGGTGGTCCGCGGCCGCGCCGGGACCGCGCGCTCGACCGCCGACACCAAGGCCCGCAACGCCGCCACCTCCGCGGCGAGCGCCTTGCGGCCCGCCGGGCTGATGGTGATCCACGTGCGGGGCCGCTTGCCCTCGTAGCCCTTCTCGACGTCGATCAACCCGGCCTCCTCGAGGATCGTGACGTGCCGGGACAGGTTCCCCGCCGTCATGTCCAGCGTCCGGCGCAGGTACCCGAAATCCACCTTCCCGGCCTCGGCGGCGATGGTGAGGATGCCGAGCCGGTGCCGCTGGTGGACGGTCTCGTCCAGGCCCGCCGCGGGGTGCTCGCTCACGCCCGTCCCCGCCGTTCGTGCCAGGCCGCGAAGGCGCCGCCCGCGAGCAGGACCAGCCCCGGGGGCACCGTGTTCGTGAACGCCATCGTCGTGTCTCCGGAGTAGCGCGGGAACAGCCCGAGGTGGAAGAACACGTGCTGCAGGTTGTACAGGTTGACCAGCAGCGCCGACGCGGCGAAGAGGCCGCTGACGACGCCGAGCACCCGGCTGCGCTCCAGCCAGGCGAGCCCGAGCAGGCCGAGCGCGATCGTGAGCAGCGGCGCGTAGGGCCGGGCGGGGGCGAGCGCGAGGTCGAGCATCGCCA
>NZ_JAAGNB010001586.1:0-2067 GCF_010550475.1 Amycolatopsis sp. SID8362 | reverse complement strand
CTGCTCGTCGCGGGCGAGCAGGTGTCGGTCAGCCAGGCACTGGTGTCCTTCGGCATCGCCCGCGCCGGGCTGTCGCCGAGCGAGCTCGCCACCCTGCGCGCCGCCGAGCTGCGGCTCGGCGACCGGCTGGTCGACTTCCGGTCCGCGGCGGGCGACTCGCTGCAGCGCGACTTCGCGGCCATCGCCGAAGGCGCGCAGGCGCAGAGCCGCGCGCGGATGGTCGAGTCGGTGCTGAACGCGCCGAGCGGCGCGGTCGACGACGCCTTCCGCACGCTGTCGGTCCAGGACTGGAACGCCGCGTCCGCCGCGATGCGCGCGCAGATCGGGCAGGTCGCCGACCGGCTCGGCGCGTCGGCGTCGGCGACGTCGCAGGAACTGGTCGACGACTCCAGCAGTGGCGCCGGCCTGCTCGCCGTGCTGCTGTTCGCCGCGATGGTGCTCGCGGTCGCGGTCGTCTTCCTCATCACCCGCCAGCTGCTGCGCTCGCTGAAGGTGCTGCGGCGCAGCGCCCTCGACGTCGCCGAGACCGCGCTGCCGGAGGCGGTCCGCAACATCCAGGAGGGCCGCGCGCAGGGCACCGACGTCCGCCCGGTCCCGGTGCAGACCGACGACGAGGTCGGCGAGGTGGCGCGCGCGTTCGACAAGGTGCACCACCAGGCGCTGCGGCTGGCGACCGAGCAGGCCGCGATGCGCACCGGCTACGGCAGCGTCTTCGTCAACCTCTCGCGGCGCAGCCAGAGCCTGGTCCAGCGGCAGCTGCAGCTGATCGAGCAGCTCGAGCGGGACGAGGAGGACGCCGACCAGCTGGCGACGCTGTTCCAGCTCGACCACCTCGCCACCCGGATGCGGCGCAACAACGAGAACCTCATGGTGCTCTCGGGCGCCGAGCCGGGCCGCCGGTCGGGGAAGCCGGTCGGCACCACCGACATGCTCCGCGCCGCGGTGTCGGAGATCGAGCAGTACCAGCGGGTCCAGGTCCAGCCGCCGCCCCCGGCGCGGATCGTCGGCTACGCGGCGAGCGACCTGATGCGCCTGGTCGCCGAGCTGCTGGACAACGCCACGGCGTTCTCCGCGCCGGAGACGTCGGTGACGGTGGCGTCGCGGCTGGGCGAGGACGGCTCGCTCAACATCGACATCCTCGACAAGGGCATCGGCATGAACGAGGCCGAGGTCGCCGAGGCGAACACCCGCCTGACCGAGGCGGGATCGGTCGACCTGGCCACCTCGCGCCGGATGGGCCTGTTCGTCGTCGGCCGGCTGGCCAGCAGGCACCGCATCGGGGTGTCCCTGCACGGCGGCAAGGACATCGTCGGCGTCCGCGCCACGGTCGTCGTCCCGGCGGACCTGGTGATGCCGGTGACCGACGGCCCGCTGACCGGGCCGATCGGCGCCCTCCAGCAGCACCCGGCCAGCCCCGCGGCGGGCAACCAGCTCCCGCGCCGCCAGGTCAACGGCAACTCCCGCCCGCGCCCGGTCGTCCCGCAGCAGCCGGCGATGGGGGAGGAGCGCTGGCCGTCCGCGAGCGACCTCGCCGGCCTGTCCGAGGCCCGCCCCCCGTCCGACCTGGAGATTTCGGGGACGGCGTTGTTCGCGCCCATCCCGAAGGACGACGACGCCCCGCCGCCCCCGCGCCCGACGTTGCCCGCGGTGCTGCCGGTGCCGGTGCAGCAGCCGAAGCCGGACGAGCTGCCGGCGGGCAAGGACCTGTTCTCCGCCAACGAAACGACGCTGACCGACTGGTGGCAGCAGGCGACCGCGACGCCGCCCGCCCCGCCGGCTCCCGAGCCGGCACCGGACCGTTCCGAGACGACGCCGATCTTCGACGAGATGCTGTCGGCGTGGTTCCGCGAGGACAAGCCGGCCGCTCCCGTGCCTGCGGCTCCCGCGGCTTCGGAGGAACCGGCCGAGCCCGAGCAGGCGGAACCCGAACCGCAGGAGCGCCGCAGCTGGGACTTCGCCAGCGACGAGAACTTCCGCACGGTCCAGGCCCGTTCGCAGGCGGCCCCGACGGCGTTCACGGAGGCGGGCCTCCCGCGCCGCCGCCGAGGCGAGCAGCTGATGCCGGGC
>NZ_JAAGNB010001541.1:0-1556 GCF_010550475.1 Amycolatopsis sp. SID8362 | reverse complement strand
CGCCGCTGTTCCGCGGGCTCATCCGCGGCGCGCGGCGCCCGTCGGCCGCGCCGGAGGAAGGCGCGCTGGCCGCCCGGCTGGCCGAGGTGCCCGCCGAAGAGCAGGAAGCCGTCCTGCTCGACCTGGTGCGGACGCAGGTCGCGGCCGTGCTCGGGCACGCGTCCGCGGACGCCGTCGACCCGGAACGCGGCTTCGGCGACTTCGGCTTCGACTCCCTCAGCGCCGTCGAACTGCGCAACAACCTGGCCGCCGCGACCGGTCTCCGGCTGCCCGCGACGCTGATCTTCGACTACCCGGACCCGCGGGTGCTCACCGGCTTCCTCCTCGCGGAACTGGGCCGGGGCGACGCGGAAGCGGCCGATCCGGCGTTGACGGCGTTGGCCCAGCTCGAAGCGGGTCTGGCCGCCGGGGAACCGGCGGAAGCGACGCGGATGGCGCTTAGAACCCGTTTGGAAGTGCTGCTTGCCACCCTCTACCCGCGGACCGGTGCGGAGGAGGGCGAACGCCTCGACACCGCCACGGACGAGGAGCTGTTCGCCCTGATCGACCAGGACTTCGAAGTTCGCTAGCGGCCGCCCGCCGACCCCACGATCCACCGAGGAGACGCCCGGAATGGCGAACGAAGACACCCTCCGCGACTACCTGAAGCGGGCCACGGCCGACCTGCGGCAGGCCCGCCAGCGGCTCGGCGCGACGCGCTCGCAGCTGGCCGAGCTCGAAGCGCAGGCCAGGGAGCCGATCGCCATCATCGGGATGAGCTGCCGCTACCCCGGTGGCGTCGGCGACCCCGACGGGCTGTGGGACCTGGTCGACTCCGGCCGCGAGGGCATCGGGCCGTTCCCCGAGGATCGCGGCTGGGACCTGGGGAAGCTCTACGACCCGGACCCCGACCAGCCCGGCACGTACTACGTCACCGAAAGCGGTTTCCTGCGCGAGGCCGCGGACTTCGACCCGGCGTTCTTCGGCATCTCGCCGCGTGACGCCCTCGCGATGGACCCGCAGCAACGGCTGCTGCTGGAGCTGTCCTGGGAGGCCATCGAGGCGGCCGGGCTGGCGCCGTCGTCGCTGCGGGGCAGCAAGACCAGCGTGTTCGCCGGCGTGATGTACAACGACTACGCGGCCCGGCTGCAGCCGGTGCCCGACGGGTTCGAAGGGTTCATCGGCAACGGCAGCGCGGGCAGCATCGCGTCCGGCCGCGTCGCCTACACCTTCGGGCTGGAGGGCCCGGCGCTCACCATCGACACGGCGTGCTCGTCGTCGCTGGTGGCGCTGCACCTCGCCGCGACCGCGCTGCGCCGCGGCGAGTGCTCGCTGGCGCTGGCCGGCGGCGTGACCGTGATGTCGACGCCGACGGCGTTCATCGAGTTCAGCCGGGCCCGCGGGCTCGCCCCGGACGGCCGGTGCAAGTCCTTCGCCGCGGCCGCCGACGGCACCAGCTGGGGCGAGGGCGCCGGGATGCTGCTGGTGGAACGGCTTTCCGACGCCCGGCGCCTCGGCCACCCGGTGCTGGCCGTGGTCCGCGGGACCGCGGTCAACCAGGACGGCGCGTCCAACGG
>NZ_JAAGNB010001493.1:0-726 GCF_010550475.1 Amycolatopsis sp. SID8362 | reverse complement strand
GCTGGCGTGGTCGGTCCGCCTCCGCGCGGACCCGGCCGCCACTCCGATCACGACCGGCGGGCCCGCACCGCGGATGCGCGCGCTCCTGGCCGCCAACGTCGTCTACGCCTTCTGCCTCAACGTCCCCGAAATCGCGGTCCCGCTGGTCCTGGTGACCCAGCTGCACGCGTCCCCGGCGTGGGCCGCGGCCGTCTTCGTGGCCAACACGGTCCTGGTGGTCACGCTGCAGGTACCGGTCACCGTGTGGCTGTCCCGCTTCCCGCGCCGGACGGTGCTGGCGCTCGGCGGCGTGGTGCTGGCCGCGTCCTACCTCGGCTTCCTCGCGGCGACCGCCCTGGGCGCGCCGGCCGTCGCCGCGGTGTCCGTGGTCTGCACGCTCGGCGAGATCGCCTACGCGGGCAGCGCCACCGCGCTCGTCACCGCCCTCGCGCCGGACCACCTCCTGGGCCGCGCCCTCGCCCGCTTCCAGCTCTCGACGGGCTTCGGCCTCGCCGTCTCCCCGGCGGTCATCACGACGCTCGCCGCCCGTGGCCCCGGCGTGCTCTGGGGCGGTCTCGCCGCCGCGACGCTGCTGTCCGCGTCCGCCGTGGCCGCGGAAAAGGACCGGTGACGCTTCGGTGACGGACCGACCACGCACGGTGTGCCAGTCTGGCGTTTTCCCTTGCGCAGGAGGGATGTCGCTCATGGGCTGCCGGCGATGGTCGCGACCGCGAAGCTGACGGCGCC
>NZ_JAAGNB010001447.1:0-1794 GCF_010550475.1 Amycolatopsis sp. SID8362 | reverse complement strand
GCGCTGGAGCTGGCGCGGTCCTCGCCGGTGTTCGCCGCGAAGCTGCGGGAGTGCGACGAGGCCTTCGGCGAATTCGTCGACTGGTCGCTGTTCGACGTCCTGGCCGACCAGAGCGCCCTCGACCGCGTCGAGGTCGTCCAGCCCGCGCTGTTCGCCGTGATGGTCTCCCTCGCCGAACTGTGGCGCTCCCACGGCGTCGAACCGGACGCCGTGGTCGGGCACAGCCAGGGCGAGATCGCGGCCGCGCACGTGGCGGGCGCGCTGACGCTGCCGGACGCCGCGCGCGTGGTCGTGCTGCGCAGCGCCGCGATCGCCGAGGTGCTCGAAGGCCACGGCGGCATGGTGTCCGTGCCGCTGCCGATGGCCGAGGTCACCGAGCGGATCGCGCCGTGGGCGGGCCGGATCTCGGTCGCCGCGGTCAACGGCCCGGCCACCACCGTGGTTTCCGGCGAAGCCGAGGCGATGGCCGAAGCGCTCGCGAAGTTCGCCGAAGACGGCGTGCGGGCCCGCCGGATCGCGGTGGAGTACGCGTCGCACTCGGCCGAGGTCGAGCGCGTCCGGGAGCGGGTGCTCGCCGACCTCGCGCCGATCACGCCGATGCCGTCGCTGGTGCCGTTCTACTCCGCGGTGACCGGCGAGCTGCTCGACACGACCGGTCTCGACGCCGCGTACTGGTACCGGAACCTGCGCACCACCGTCGAGTTCGCCGCGACCGTCGGCCGGATGCTCGACGACGGCTTCGGCGGGTTCGTCGAGACGAGCGCGCACCCGGTGCTCACGACGGCCGTGCAGCAGATCGTCGAGGCCGCCGGGGCGACCGCGTTCGCGGTCGGCTCGCTGCGGCGTGACGACGGCGGCCCGGCGCGGTTCCTGCGCGCGCTGGCCGACGCCCACGTCCGCGGGGTCACCGTCGGCTGGGCCGGGGTGTTCGCGGGCGGGCGGCGGCTCGACCTGCCGACCTACGCCTTCCAGCACGAGCGGTTCTGGCCGGAGGGCTCCCGGGCGCCTTCGGGGGACCTGCGCATGGTCGGGATGAGCCCGGCCGGGCACCCGTTCCTCGGCGCGGCCGTCGAGCTGCCCGACTCCGGCGGGTTCCTGTTCACCGGCGCGCTGTCGGTGCGGCTGCAGCCCTGGCTCGCCGACCACGGCGTGCTGGGCACGGTCCTGGTGCCGGGGACCGGCATCCTGGAGATGGCCGTCCGCGCGGGCGACGAGCTCGGCTGCGACCTGGTCGAGGAGCTGACGCTGGAGGCACCGCTGGTGCTGCCCGCGACCGGTGGCGTCCAGGTGCAGGTGGTGGCCGGCGAAGCGGGCGAGAACGGTTCGCGCCCGCTGAGCGTGTACTCGCGCGGCGAAGGCGGCGAGCAGCCGTGGATCCGCCACGCCACCGGCGTGCTCGGCACCGGGACGCGCACCGACGACTTCGACGCGAAGACCTGGCCGCCGCCCGGGGCGACCCAGCTCGACATCGACGGCAGCTACGAGCGGCTGGCCGAGATCGGCCTCGCCTACGGCCCGTCGTTCCAGGGCCTGCGGGCGGTGTGGCAGCGCGGCGAGGAGATCTTCGCCGAGGCGACCCTGCCGGAGGAGTACGCGGGCGACGCGCTCGCGTTCGCCCTGCACCCGGCCCTGCTCGACGCGGCGCTGCACGCCTCGGGCCACACCGGCTTCGCCGACGGCGACGCGAGCCGCCTGCCGTTCTCCTGGCGCGGGGTCTCCCTGCACGCGGCGCACGCGACGTCGCTGCGCGCCCGGCTCACCCGCACGGGCCGGGAAGGCGTCTCGCTCGCGATC
>NZ_JAAGNB010001395.1:0-1528 GCF_010550475.1 Amycolatopsis sp. SID8362 | reverse complement strand
GCCACTGGTCGCCGCCCAGGGCGTGGACGCGCTCGGCACCGGCCTGTTCCTGCCCTTCGCCGTGGTCTACTTCCACGCCGCCAAGGGACTTCCGCTGACGGCGGTCGGCGCGGCGCTCTCGCTCGCCGCGCTGCTCGCCCTGCCCGCCGGGCTCTGCGCGGGCCCGCTGGTGGACCGCTTCGGCCCGCGGCGGGTCGTCGTCGCGGCGAACCTGCTGCGGGTGCTCACCTTCACCGGGTACGTCTTCGCCGGATCGCCGGCGCTGCTGGTGGTGCTGGCGGCGCTGACGTTCTGGGGTGAAGGCCTCTTCTGGCCGGCGTCCGGCGCCCTGGTGGCGCAGGTGGCCGACGACGGGCAGCGCGCCCGCTGGTACGCGATGGAACGCACGCTGCGCAACGTCGGGATCGGCCTCGGCGGCCTCGCCGGGAGCCTCCTCGTGGTGGTGGGCGGCTATCCCGCGATCGTCGCGCTCAACGCCGTGAGCTTCCTCGTCGCCGCGGTGCTCGTGGCGAGCTGGCGGGGCCGGGCGGCCGAAGCACCTCCGCGCGCCGCCACGGCTCGCGGCGGCTACCGGGCGGTGCTCGCGGACGGCGCGTTCCGCCGGGTGCTGGTGACCGTCTTCGTCTTCGCGTTGTGCGACTTGGCCTTGACGGTACTGCTGAGCGCGTACGTCCTCGACACGCTGCGGTTGCCCGCCTGGCAGCCCGGCGTGCTGTTCGCGCTCAACACTGTGCTGGTGGTACTGGCGCAGACGGTCGTGGCCGCGCGGGTCGATCGGTTCCGGCGGGCGCGCACGTTGCAGGTCGCGGCCGTGGTGTGGGCCGGGGCGTTCCTGCTCTACGCGGCGGTGCCGCTGGTCAGCGCGCTGCCCGCGTTCGCCGTGCTGGCCGTGGCCACCGCGGTCTTCACCACCGCGGAACTGCTGCAGGCGCCGACGAGCAGCGCGCTGACCGTCGCGCTCGCGCCCGCTCACCTGCGCGGGCGCTACCTCGGGCTGGAGGAACTGCTCTGGGGCGCGGCGCGGGTGCTGGCCCCGGTGACGTTCACCGCGTTGCTGGCGGGCGGCCCGCAGCTGCCCTGGCTCGTGCTCGCCGGGTGCTGCCTGCTCGCCGTGACCGTCCTCATCGGACTGAAAGCGGAGCCGGCTCACGCCCGGGAGAGCGTGCATGCCTGACTGGGCCGAGTTCGCCGAGCTGTACCACGAGGTCTACCGCGAACCGCCGTACCGGGAGACCGAAGCGGACGCGGCGCGGTTCCGCGAAACGTTGGCGGAGCACGAGAAGCTGCCCGGCTTCGCGCTGACGACCCTCCACAGTGGAGGCGAACTCGCCGGGTTCGCCTACGGGGTCGGCCGTGACGCGGGCTGGTGGCCACCGTCGGCGGTGGGCGCCGCGCCGCCGTGGCTCGCCGGGAGCCCGTTGTTCTACGTGTACGAACTCGCCGTCCGGCCGGGGCAGCGCGGCCGCGGGAACGGCCGGGCCCTGCTCGACCGCCTGCTGCGCGACCGCACTGAGCCGGCCGCGGTCCT
>NZ_JAAGNB010001349.1:0-339 GCF_010550475.1 Amycolatopsis sp. SID8362 | reverse complement strand
GTCCGGCGGGTTCCCGGCACCGGGCCAGCCGCTCGCCCCGCCGCCGGGCGGGCCGGCGTTCGACGAGCAGGCCGAGCGCACGCAGATGCTGCGCCCGGACACCGGCGGCGCGTCCGCCTTCGACGAGCAGGCCGAACGCACCCAGATGCTTCGTCCCGAGAACCAGGACGAGGCCGAGCAGACCCGCAAGATCGACCCGGGCCAGTTCGGCCAGCACTAGCACTTGCCGCACCACCGCCGGGGTGACCCGGCGGGAAATCACGAGTAGTTGGGGTAGAAGTTCATGACCAATCCCTACGGCCAGCAGCAGCCCTACGGCCAGCAGCCGCAGCAGCCGGG
>NZ_JAAGNB010001296.1:0-1187 GCF_010550475.1 Amycolatopsis sp. SID8362 | reverse complement strand
GCACAACAGCACGGTTTCGCGCGGGTGGTCGCGCCGGATCCCGGCGAGCGACGTCATGGCGGCGTCCCGCGTGCGCCCGAACACCCCGGCCGCGTCCTGGGCCCGCCGCAGCGCGCGGTGCACGGCTTCCAGCGGCTCGCCCGCGTCATTTCCGGCGCGCAACGCGGTGAAAAGCTCGTCGAGCCGCGCGGTTCCGCCGACGGGACCGCGTTCGAGGGTTTCGCGAATTCTGGTGGCGTTTTCGCAGACATAGGCGACAGCGTCCGCGATCTGCTCCGCCGATTCGGTGCCGCGTTCCACTGGCCTCCCCCGGGAATGGTCCGGCCACTATACACTCGGCCACTGCGCGTTCGAGGGGGGATTTCGGTGGGACGTCGCGACGACCTCGTCGTTCTGCTCGGCGATTTCGTGGCACGGATCCGGCAATCGGGTGATCATTCCCAGGCGTTCGCGCCGTCGGTCGTCGCGGTGGCCGCGGATCTGGAAAAGAGCCGCCGGGAACCTGACGTCGAAGCCGGTTATGTGCTGGGCTGGCTGCACTGGCTCCAGGCGCAGGTCCTGCTCGGCGCCGATCGCGAAGCCGCCCTCCGTGCCGCAATGCACCTGCTGAGCCCGGCCGCGACGATGCTCGGCGAGATCGACTTCCCCGAGCCACTCCTGCCCGCGCTCGCGGAAGCGGCGCAGGGCCCGCTGACCGCCGCGCTCCAGGAGGCGGCGCGCACCGGCGACCTCGGCCTGCTCGACGACGTGATTTCCGGTTACCGGCACAACATCGGCGCGACCCCGCCGGACGACCCCGCCCTCGCGCGGCGGCTGTCCTTCTTCGGCGCGGCCCACTTCACGCGTTTCCAGCTGACCGGCGACCGGGCCGACGCCGACCAGGCGGTGGTGCTGGCCCGGCGCGCCGTGGAGCTGGGCACCGCGGACGAGGACTTCGACAAGTACCTCTCGAACCTCAGTGGTTTCCTCACGACCCGGTACGAGCAGGCCCGGGACCCGGCCGACCTCGACGAGTCCATCGCGGCGGGGCGGCGGGCGGTCACCGCGGCCGGAAGCCATGGCCGGGTGACCGAGCAGCTGACGAACCTCGGCGGCGCGCTGCTGACCCGCTTCGAACTGGCCGGCGCTCCGGCGGATCTGGCCGAGGCCGTCGCCGTCACCCGGCGCGCGGCCGCGGCGCCCGGCAC
>NZ_JAAGNB010001243.1:0-938 GCF_010550475.1 Amycolatopsis sp. SID8362 | reverse complement strand
CGCGCGAGACGACCCGCGCCCCGCGCACGGGTCCGGCCCAGCGCGTGCCGCGTGCCGTGCCGGCCGGCCCGACCGGTGACCTGCACCTGCCGGCCATCGGAGTGCTGTGACATTGGTTACCGATCCGGCCACAGCCACGGCCGAACCGGCCCGTAGCGCCGGTCGCGTGCCGTTCGCGGCCGGGCCTGCTTTCGGCCGGATCGGTAACGGGTAGCTCGGTGATCTCCCGCTCCCGTCCGTCGACCGGGCCGGGCTCGCCGTGGGACGGCGAGTTCGCCCGGTACTTCGGCGAGCGCGCGCACAGCCTGCGCTCGACCGCCTTCCTGCTCTGCGGGGACTGGCACCAGGCCGAGGACCTCACGCAGGCCGCGCTGCTCAAGCTGTACCTCGCCTGGCCGAGGCTGTCGCGCCACGACGCCTTGGACGCCTACGCCCGCAAGGTCGTGCTCCGCACGTTCCTCGCCGAGCACCGGCGCAGCAGGTGGAAGCGGGAGCGGCTCACCGACACCCCGCCGGAGCTGCCGGCGGAACCGGCCGCGAGCGACCAGGACGGACTCGTCCGGCAAGCTCTGGCCGTATTGGCTCCGAAGCAGCGCGCCGTGCTGGTGCTGCGGTACTTCGAGGACCTGAGCGTCGAGGAGACGGCGAAGGCGCTCGGCTGCAGCACCGGCACGGTGAAGAGCCAGGCCTCCCGCGGCCTGGCGACGCTGCGCAACCGGCTCGGCCCGCACTACGCGCTGACCTTCAGCGCACCCACGGAGGGGAGGTGACGAACATGGACCCCGAAGACGACGTCCGCGCGTACCTGACGAGCGCGGCCGGTGGCGCGCAGCCGCCGATGCGCCTCGAAGCCGCCGACGTGATCGAGCGCGGTGGCCGGGTCCGGCGGCGGCGCAAGCGCCTCGCCGTGGCGAGCACCTCGGCCGCGACGGCGGTCG
>NZ_JAAGNB010001188.1:0-1318 GCF_010550475.1 Amycolatopsis sp. SID8362 | reverse complement strand
CCGCCTCGCCGAACTGCACCGGGCCCGCGGGCGCCTGGTGACCGTGCGCGAGCTGCGCTACGCCGACACCGCCCGCGTGGACGGGCTGGTCGGCGAGCTGGACACGGCGTTTGCCGAAACGGCGCAGCGGGCGGTGCGGTTCCTCCAGGGGGAGGACGCGTTCACCGGCTACCACGCCGAGGTGGCCGCGTTGATCACCGCGGCGGGCGCGATCACGACGGTCGCCGAGGCCACGCCGGTCGCCGAGCGGCTCGACGAGCAGTCCGCCGGCCTGGCGGTCCTCACCGACGTCGTAGGCGGGCTCGACATCGCCGACGCCGTCGTGCGCACCAAGATCCTCGAGCGCGTCGGCGAGGTGACCGGCGCCCTCAACCGCGCACGGGCCACGCTCGACGCGCGCCGCCGGGAGCTGCTCGCGGCCGAGGGCCGGGCCGAGTTCGCCGCCGAGTTCGCGCTGCTCGCCCAGGCCGTCACGGCCGGGCTCGCGGTCGCCGACACCCCGGAGCGCTGTGACGAGCAGCTCGGCCGGCTGCTGCTGCAGCTGGAGAACCTCGAGTCCCGGTTCGGGGAGTTCGACGACTTCCTGACCGCGCTCGGGGAGAAGCGCACCGACGTCTACGAGGCCTTCTCCTCCCGCAAGCAGTCGTTGCTCGACGAGCGGGCGCGCCGGGCGGACCGGCTGGCCGGCTCGGCCGAGCGGATCCTCGGCAGCGTGACGCGCCGGGTCGGCTCGCTCGCCTCCGCCGAGGAGATCAACACCTACTTCGCGGCCGACCCGATGGTCGCGAAGCTGCGCGGGGTCGTCGCAGAGCTGCGGGAACTGGGCGACCAGGTCCGCGCCGAGGAGCTCGAAGGCCGGGTGAAGGCCGCTCGCCAGGAGGCCGGCCGGGCCCTGCGCGACCGGCTGGACCTCTACGGCGAGGGCGGCGAGACCATCCGCCTCGGCCGCCACACCTTCGCCGTCAACACGCAGGACATCGACCTGACGCTGGTCCCGCACGACGGCTCGATGCGGTTCGCGATCACCGGTACCGACTACCGGGCGCCGGTGCGCGACGAGGCGTTCGAGGCGACGCGGCCGTACTGGGACCAGCTGCTCGTGTCGGAGTCGCCGGAGGTGTACCGGGCCGAGTACCTGGCGACGTCGATCCTCGCCGAACGGCCGGCCGCGGCGCTGGTCGAAGCCGACCTGCTCGACGTCGTGCGCGAGACCGCCGCGGGCCGGTACGACGAGGGGTACGCGCGCGGCGTGCACGACCACGACGCGGCCGCGATCCTGGCGGCCCTGCTGCGCCTGCGGTCCGCGGCCGGGCTGCTG
>NZ_JAAGNB010001139.1:0-667 GCF_010550475.1 Amycolatopsis sp. SID8362 | reverse complement strand
GCCGCCCGCACCGCGTCGACGAGGTCGGCGGGCGGGGGCGCGTCGACGTCGGCCCACCCCGGCACGAGCACCGTGCCGGCGCTCGCCAGCCGGTCCAGGCCGGCGTCGGGCTCCAGCAGGAACCGGCCGACGCGGACGGGTTCGCTGCCGCAGACGGCGAAGTCGTAGCGGGGGTTCTCGCCGAACACCTCGGTGGCGATGGTCAGCTCGAACGAGAGCATCCCGTCGGTGGCGGCCAGCGCGACAGCGTGCATGTCCGAAAGTGTACGCATCGCGTCGTTCCGGACACTGTTCCCGGCGCGAAAGCGTCGCGAGGATTGCTGCATGACTTCGGTACTGGTTTACGGCGCTTACGGACTCACCGGCCGCTTCGTGGTGACCGAGCTGCGCGAACGCGGCTTCACGCCGATCCTTTCCGGCCGCGACGCGGCGAAGCTGCCGGGCGGGCGGCCCGCGTCGGTCGACGATCCGACGGCCCTCGACCGCGCGCTCGACGGCGTGGCGGCCGTGATCAACTGCGCGGGCCCGTTCGCCGCGACGGCCCTCCCGCTGGCTTCGGCGGCCATCCGCGCCGGTGTGCCGTACGTCGACGTCGCCGCGGAGATCGAAGCCAACCTCGACACCTTCGCGCTGACGGCGGACACCGCGGTGGTGCCCGCGATGGCGT
>NZ_JAAGNB010001087.1:0-1218 GCF_010550475.1 Amycolatopsis sp. SID8362 | reverse complement strand
GCCCTTGGCCCGCACCGACGCGGCGAACGCGGCCAGCTGCTGCACGATCGTCGCGGTCACGCGCTCACCGCCGCGAGCGGGCGCACAGGGGAGCCGGTGCCGCCGACGATCCGCAGCGGCGCCAGCACGAACACGAACTCGTGCACGCCCTCCTCGGCCACGGCTTCCAGGTTCAGGTGCTCCATGATGAAGATGCCCGACTCCACCAGCAGGATCCGGTGCACCGGCAGCACCGCGTGCCCGGCACCGGCCGGGATCTGCTCGTAGGCCGTGGTGTCCGCGCCGGTCGCCACGACACCCCGCGCCGCCAGCCATTCCGCCGCCGACGTCGTCGCGCCGGGAACGCCGGTTTCCTTGCCCATGTAGGAAACAGCGTCGTCGAAGTTCCGCGCCCAGCCGGTGCGGATCAGCGCGACGTCACCAGCGCCGGGTTCGGTCCCGGCGCGCTTCGCCGCCGCATCGAGGTCGTCGGCCGTGACGCCGTAGCCCGGCTCCAGCGTGGGGACGCCGTGGACGGCTGCGACGTCCAGGAGGACCGCCCGCCGCAGCAGGCCGGGCAGGTTTTCCGCGCCGTGCGTGCGGAACACGCCGCCCTGCTGGGCCTCGGCGGCATCGACGTCACCGTGCAGCTTGCCGTCGTGGCTGACGTGCGAGAGCGCGTCGATGTGGGTGCCGACGTGCCCGCCGGTCACGATGATCTCGTTGGCGGCCGACCCGCCGTCCGGGCGGCGCATGTCGCCGTGGCGGCGGATCAGGGTCATCCGGAACCCGGGGTGGTTCGGCGAGCAGGGCATGCCGGTGAAGAACGGCTGCCCGAGCTCGATCAGCCGGACCCCGCCGGCGACCGCCGACAGCAGCGGATCCTGGGGACGTGTCATGAGTGCTGGCCTTCCTTTGCTTCCGAGCCCGCGAGCGCGAGCACCCAGCGGGCGCGCGCCACGATCGCGGCGTCGACGAACTGTCCGCGGTGGTCGATCCAGGCCGCCGACCCGGTCGTTTCGAGGTGGTCGAGCAGGTCGCTCGCCCAAGCGGTTTCCGCGGGATCGGGCGCGCAAACGTCGTGCACCACGGGGATCTGGGCGGGGTGGATCACCGACCGGCCGAAGAACCCGGCCGCCCGCCCGGCTTCGGTGCTCGCGCGCAGGCCGTCGAGGTCGCGCACGGCGGTCCAGACGCTCTGCACCGGGCTCGGCAGCCCGGCCGCCCGCGCGGCGACGA
>NZ_JAAGNB010001039.1:0-2948 GCF_010550475.1 Amycolatopsis sp. SID8362 | reverse complement strand
CGCCGCAGCCGGCCAGCACCACCGCGGCCGCGACGGCCGCCATTCCCCTACGCCACAGCATCTTCGGTCACTCCCAGGTCCGCCAGCACGCGGCGGCGGAGGTCGTCGTGGTCATCGGCTTCACGCGGCCGGTGGGCAGCCACGATCCGGCCGCCGTCGAGCACCAGCACCCGGTCGGCGAGGCGCAGGGCCTCGTCGACGTCGTGGGTCACCAGCAGCACGCCCGGCCGGTGCCGCCGCCAGAGGTCCAGCACCAGGCCGTGCATCGCGATGCGGGTCAGCGCGTCGAGGGCGCCGAACGGCTCGTCGAGCAGCAGCAGGTCGGGTTCGCGCACGAGCGCGCGGGCCAGCGACACGCGCTGGGCCTCACCGCCGGACAGCGTGAGCGGCCAGTCGTCGGCGTGCTCGGCCAGCTGGACCTCGGCGAGCGCTTTCTCGGCCAGCGCCCGGTTGCGGGACTTCGAGACGCCGTCCTGGCGCAGGCCGAGGACGACGTTGCGCCAGACCTTGCGCCACGGCAGCAGTCTCGGCTGCTGGAACGCGACCGAGACGGTGCCGGTGACGTCCGCGCCGCCCTCGACGTCGCTGTCGAGCCCGGCGAGGACGCGCAGCAGCGTCGACTTGCCGGAGCCGCTGCGACCCAGCAGGGCGACGAACTCACCGCGCTCCACGGTCAGGTCGAGTCCACTGAGGACGGTTCGGTCGCCGAACCGCTTCGTGAGGTCGCGGACCTCGGCTACCGGGTTCGCCACCGCAGCACCTTCCGTTCGAGCAGCCGGACCAGCGCGTCGGTGACCAGGCCGAGCAGGGCGTACAGGACGAGGCCGACCACCACGACGTCGGTGCGCAGGAACTCGCGCGCGTTGTTGATGAGGTAGCCGACGCCGGCGTCGGCGTTGACCGTCTCGCCGACGATCAGCGCGAGCCAGGCGATGCCGAGCGACTGCCGCAGCCCGACGAGCGCCTGCGGCAGCGCGCCGGGGATGACGACGTGCCAGAGCCGTTCCGCGCGGCTGAACCCGAGCGCCCGCGACGCCTCGACGAGGTTCGCGTCGGCGCCGCGGATTCCGGAGTGGGCGTTGAGGTAGAGCGGGAAGGCCACGCCGAGCGCGACCAGCACGATCTTCGTTTCCTCGCCGATGCCGAACCACAGGATGAACAGCGGGATCAGGCCGAGGAACGGCAGCGTGCGCAGCATCTGCACCGGCGGGTCGACCAGCACCTCGCCCCAGCGGGACAGCCCGGAGACGATGCCGAGCAGCACGCCGATGACGGCGCCGATCGCGAACCCGGCGCCGACCCGGCCGAGCGAAACCGCGAACGCTTCACCGAGTTCGCCGCTGCGCGCGACTTCGACGCCGGCCTGCACGACCGTCCACGGTGAACTGAGCTTGTCGGGCGGCAGGACGCCGGTGGCGCTCACGAGCTGCCAGGCGGCCACGAGCACCACCGGGCTGATCCAGCGCCGGAGGTCGACGCGCCGCGCCTTGCGCGGTGGCCGCTGACCGGCCGGCCGGGCGCGCGCGAGCACGCCCGTGGTGGAAATCGACACGGATTTCTCCCGGGGACGGGGGTTTCTTCGATTGCGTGGCCCCGACCTTCCGGTTAGTGGGAAGCGAAGTCAATCCGCGCCCACTCCGTGAACTCCCGGCGTTTCAGCCCGTGGAACGGCTTGTCTCAGCCGCCGAACATGACCTTCCATTCTTCGAGCGACCGCGGCCGGTAGACGAAGTTGCTGCGCTTCACTTCCGACAGCGCGGCCGACGGCTCGTTCGAGTACCGGTGGCCGGGGTAGACGACCGGGTCCCCGGCGAGCCCGGCGAGCTGCTGCAGGCTGCGGTAGATCTCTTCGGCGTCCCCGCCGGGGAAATCGGTGCGGCCGCAGCCTTCGAGGAACAGCGTGTCCCCGGAGACGAGCTTGTCCTCGACGAGGAAGCACTGGCTGCCCGGCGTGTGCCCGGGCGTGTGCAGCAACCGGATCGGGACGGAGCCGACTTCGAGGACGTCGTCGTGGTCGTGCGCGCGCAGGTCCGTCCCGGACACCCCGGTGACCCGCTTGACCCACTCGCTCTCGGCCCCGTTGACGTGGATCGGCACCTGCTCGATCGCGAGCAGCTCGGCGATGCCGGGCAGCGAGAAGCCGAGCATGTCCCCGCCGACGTGATCGGGGTGGTGGTGCGTGGCGAGCACCCCGGTCAGCCGCATCCCGTCTGCCGCCAGCACGTCCAGCAGGTCTTGGACGGCGTAGGCGGGGTCGACGATGACGGCTTCGTTCGTTTCGCGGTCGCCGATCAGGTAGGCGAAGTTCAGCATCTGCGTCGCCACGGAATCCCCGCGCGCGAAGTCGCGGCCGGCGAGCAGCTGCCGGAAGTACAGACGATCAGGCATGTCAGACAGCCTACGGTCCGGCCACCGCCGTCAGCGCGGCCAGCACGGCGGCGACCGCGGGCGGGTCCGGTGGGTCGCCGTACGTCGCCGCGTGGATGCGGCGGTGGACGCCCGGCAGCTCGGTCGCGTGGATGTCCGGGCGGTGGTGGGCTTCCAGCGCGAGGCCGGGCAGCATCGCGACGCCGAGACCCGCCGCGACCAGGGACTGGACCACGACCATGTCGTCGCTGAGGGAAGCGATGCGCGGGGTGAAGCCCGCCCGGCCGCACACCGCGTCCAGTTCCGCGCCGCAGCGGTCGCAGCCGCCGATCCAGGCGGAGTCGCGGTGGGCGGTCAGGGTGTCGGCCGGGTGGCGGCTGATGAGGTGGATCGGGTCGTCGGCGAGGTGACGGAACCGGAAGCCGTCCTCCTCGAGCCGGGCGCCGGCGTGCTGGAAGACCACCGCGACGTCGAGGTCGCCGCGGCGCAGCAGGTCCAGTGCCTCCACCGGGTGCTCGTCGACGAGGCTCAGCTCCAGCCCGGGGTGCTCGCGCGCCAGTGCGGCGGCCGCCTTCGGGACC
>NZ_JAAGNB010000998.1:0-422 GCF_010550475.1 Amycolatopsis sp. SID8362 | reverse complement strand
GTCTCGCGGGCGCACGCCTTGTTCGTCCCGATGCCGCCCGACGGGCCGCGCTTGATCCAGCCCGCCACGTACGTCCCGGGCGCGACCCGGCCCGATTCGTTCGGCACCGTCCCGGTTTCGCCGTCGAACGGCAGCCCGGGCACCGGCGCGCCGCGGAAGCCCGCGGCCCGGACCACCCGGCCCGCCGGGATCTCGATGCCGCCGGACGTGAGCACGCTCCGGACCTCGGTGTCGCCGGTGAACTCGACCGGCGAGGAGTGGAACCGCAGCACGATCCGGCGGCCGTCCGGGGGCGGCGACGACCAGTCCACCGCCTCGCGCGGCACGTCCCGCAGGAGCGCCGCCTTCCCGGCGCCGGCGTCGATCGCCGCGGTGATCCGCGGGTCGTGGTCGTCCACGACGAGGTCACCCCGCGCCGCCAG
>NZ_JAAGNB010000938.1:0-2057 GCF_010550475.1 Amycolatopsis sp. SID8362 | reverse complement strand
GCGACGATGGCGCGTTCGGCGCCCCGGCCGGCGCCGCGCCAGGTCTCGGCCTGCCCGAGCGTGCGGGCGCGGTTGTCCAGGTGGAGGGGCGCGTCGATGTGGGGGTGGACGAGGTCGCCGAAGGCCACGCCGCGCCAGCCGAGGGTGGGCGCGTGCACGACCCCGCCGTCGCGGACCGCGCCGGGCACCCCGATGCCGACGCCGAAGACCTTGCCCGGTTCGCCGCCTTCGAGCACTTCGGCGATGCCGGTGCGCACCAGCCCGGCCACTTCACCCGGGTCGAGGCGGGTGCCGACGAGCGGGTGGCGCACCGTGCCGAGGGTGCCGAGCGCGCAGTCGAAGAGGCCGACCTCGACGTGGGTTTCGCCGACGTCGACGCCCACGACGTGCCCGAAATCGGGCCGGACGGCGAGCAGCGTCCGCGGCCGCCCGCCGTCCGATTCGACCGAGCCGGCCTCGGCGACGACGCCGTCGGCGATGAGCTCGGAGACGACGTTGGTAACGGTGGCGGCCGAAAGTCCCGATTCAGCTACCAGTTCCAGCCTGCTGACGGGACCGCGGAGGTACAGGGAGGAGAGGAGCGCCGCGCGGTTGTGCCGTCGGAGGTCTCGGGTCGTCTGACGCACCACCTGGGTCACCTGGGGGATTGTGCCAGAGACCGTCCGTGCGACCATCGGTTCGGGACTTAGTTCACCACTTAATACATAGCCACAACTTACGGTGATCAGGCATCCTGGTCGACAGCCGGTAAGTTTTCAGATGGGTTGCCCATGGCGAGCAAGCGCACCACCGTCCGTGATCTGCGGCGGCACAACCGTTCCCTGCTGCTGTCGAAACTGTACTTCGACGGCCCGCTGTCGCGGCACGAACTCAGCCAGCTCACCGGATTGAGCGCCGCGACGGTCAGCAACGTGACCGCGGAACTGGGCGAAGAACGCCTCATCACGGAGGCAGGCCAGGTGGAGTCCGACGGCGGCCGCCCGCGCGTGCTCCTGCGCGTCGACCCGGCGTACGGGCACGTGGCCGGCGTCGACATCGGCGAAACCGGCGTCAAGGTGGAGCTGTTCGACCTGGCGATGAACCGGCTGGCGACGGTCGAGCACCCGCTCCCGAAGGCCCCGGACGCGGCGACGGCGGTCGAGCAGGTGACGTCCGGCCTGCGCGAGGTGTTCGCGACGGCGGGCATCGACGAATCGGCCGTGCTGGGCGTGGGCATCGGCGTCCCGGGCACGGTCGAGCAGGGCGCGCGGGTGCTGGTGCACGCGCCGACGGTGGGCTGGGACGCGGTCCCGCTGGTGTCCCTGCTGCGCGACGCCGGCGTCGGGCTCCCGCTGTTCGTGGACAACGGCGCGAAGACCCAGGGCCAGGCGGAAATGTGGTTCGGCGCGGGCCGCGGCGCCCGCCACGCGGTGATCGCCCTGATCGGCTCGGGCGTCGGCGCGGCGGTGGTGACGGACGGAACGACCTACCGCGGCTCGACGAGCAGCGCGGGCGAGTGGGGCCACACGACGATCGCGTACGGCGGCCAGGAGTGCCGTTGTGGCGCGCGCGGTTGCCTGGAGGCGTACATCGGCGCGGGCGGAGTGCTGGCGCGGTACCGCCGGGCGCGCGGCAAGGACGTCACGGGCGAGGACGAGCAGGCCCAGTTCACGGCGTTGCTGGAGGCGGCGGCCCGCTCGAAGACGGCGGCGAAGGTCCTCGACGAGACGGCGGGGTACTTGGGGGCGGGCATCGCCAACCTGATCAACCTGTTCAACCCGGAGCGCATCGTGATCGGCGGGTGGGCCGGGCTGGCGCTGGGCGAGCAGCTCCTGCCGCGGATCCGCGCGGTGGCCGGGGAGCACGCGCTGCGGCACCCGTTCAGCCAGACGTCGATCCAGCTGGGGTCGCTGGGCTTGGACGCGGTGGCGACCGGGGCGGCGACGTTGCCAGTGGCGGATCTGCTGGAGCAGGGCGCGACGTCCCGGCTGGCGAAGCCGGGCACCCCGGGAGCGCCGGACTCCGACGCGGCCTGAGCCCCGGGGCCGCCTGGCCCGCCTCCGCACGGCCTCCCCCGC
>NZ_JAAGNB010000893.1:0-488 GCF_010550475.1 Amycolatopsis sp. SID8362 | reverse complement strand
GTCGGGCGTCAGCGGTTCGCGGACCGCGGCCCAGATCGAGCCGAGGATCTCGTCGCCCGCCCGCACCGCGACCGCCACCCGCGGGATCATGAAGCCGTCGGGGCTTTCCGCCGGCCGGTCGACGAACACCGGCTGGTCGCTGCGGTACAGCTCGCGGAACACCCCGCGGTCGGCCAGCATCCGCGAGAACCGCTCCGGCACCTGCCGCCCGAGGATCGTCTCCACCCGCGACGGGTCGGCTTCGTCCTGGCGGCCGGAGAACGCGAGCACGCGCGAACGGCGGTCCTCGATGGTGACCGGCGCGTCGATCAGCGCTCCGATCGCGTTGGCCACCGCGAAGAGGTCGCCCGACGGCAGCCCGGCCAGCGTCTCCGGTTCGGCGTCGCCGACGTCGCCTTCGGCCAGCAGCGACCGCAGCATCGCGGCCAGCTGGGCCCACGACGCACCCCGCGCCAGGCCCAGCAGCGCGACGCCGGTCTCCTCGACAG
>NZ_JAAGNB010000854.1:0-294 GCF_010550475.1 Amycolatopsis sp. SID8362 | reverse complement strand
ACGGTCAGCACGACCGACACCCGCGCGGGCAGGTCGGCGGCGGACGGCACCGCGTACGGGATGCGCGCGGCCGCGATCTTCTTCTTCGCCCGCGTGAGCCGGGCGGCCATGGTCGGCTCCGGCACCAGGAACGCGTGCGCGATGTCGGCGGTCGCGACCCCGCAGACCAGCCGCAGCGTCAGCGCGATCTGCGCCTCCTGCGCGAGCGCCGGGTGGCAGCAGGTGAAGACGAGCCGCAGCCGGTCGTCCGGGATCGGCCCGGCGGGCTCCGGCACTTCGGCGGCGTCGGGCTCG
>NZ_JAAGNB010000806.1:0-2135 GCF_010550475.1 Amycolatopsis sp. SID8362 | reverse complement strand
GCGGCGGTAGCGGTCGTAGACCTCTTCCATCGTCTCGACGCAGCCGGCGCGCGGCCGCACCTCGATCGAGCCGGGCGCCGCGGTGGCGGTGCGGGCCCGGGGGAGGGCCAGGCCCGCCTGGTGGCGCGGGACGGTCAGCCGCTGCGTGTAGGTCGCCGGCCCGTAGCCGAACCGGCGGTAGATCACGGCTTCGGAGGCCAGCAGCACCGAGAGGAACTCCCCGCGGGCGCGCAGGTCGCCGAGCTGGTGGCGCATCATCGCGCTGAGCACGCCCCGCCGCCGGTGCGAGGGCAGCACCCCGACGGCGGTCACCCCGGCGGCCGGGGCGAGTATCTCGCCGGGCAGGGTGAGCTCGAAGGAGTACGCGCCCGCGGTGCCGACGGGCTGCCCCTCCGGCGTCACGGCCAGCAGGTTCCGGTCCATTTCGAGCGCCGACCACCACACGCCGCCGTCCGCACCGGGGGTTTCCGGGAAGCGGCCCAGTGCGGTGTGGAACGTGACGACGAAGGCGTCGAGGTCCTGGTCGGTGGTCGGGCGGATCTCCATCGGGACAGTCCATCGCCGGGCCGGGGGCGGGGCAAGCGATTTACCCGGCACGGGTCCGCGTCCGCAGGAGGCTGGCCCCCACCGCCGTCGCGAGGATCGCGGCCACCACGCCCAGCGACAGCGCCGTCGGGATCTTCCAGACCTCCAGCAGCAGCATCTTCACGCCCACCCAGACCAGCACCAGCGCCAGCCCGAACTTGAGGTAGACGAACCGGTGCATGACGTCGGCCAGCAGGAAGTACATCGCCCGCAGGCCGAGGACCGCGAACGCGTTCGACGTGAAGACCAGGAACGGTTCCTGGGTGACCGCGAAGATCGCCGGGATCGAGTCGACCGCGAAGACGACGTCGACGACCTCGATCAGCACCAGGACCGCGAGCAGCGGCGTCGCCACCCAGCGGCCGCCTTCACGGACGAGGAACCTGGCGCCGTGGTGGCGGTCGGTCGAGGGGACGACCCGGCGGAACGCGCGCAGCACGACGTTGCGCTCGTAGTCGACCTCCTGCTCGCGGTGCAGCGCCATGCGGAAGCCGGTGACGACGAGGAAAGCCCCGAAGACGTACAGGATCCACGCGAAGCTCGCGATCAGCGCCGAGCCCGCCGCGATGAACACCGCGCGGAACACGAGCGCGCCGAGCACGCCGTAGAACAGGACGCGGTGCTGGTGCTCCCGCGGGACGGCGAAGTACCCGAAGATGATCGCGAACACGAAGACGTTGTCGACCGCCAGCGACTTTTCGATGACGTAGCCCGCGAAGTACTGGCCCGCGAACTCCGCGCCCCAGACCCACCAGACGACGGCGCCGAAGGCCAGCCCCAGTGTCACCCACACGCCCGACCAGGCCAGCGCTTCGCGGACGCCGACCACGTGCGCGCGGCGGTGGGCAGCCAGGTCGACGGCGAGCATCGCCAGGATGACGCCGAGCACGGCGAGCCAGGCCCAGAACGGAACGGTCATTCCCACACTCCTCCGGTTCGGTCACGAACCAGAGGTCTCCCCGGCCACACGCGGTGTGACGCCGGCACCGGACTGCGCTCGGGCAGCCGTACTGACGATGCCGGACCGGGCGGGTACTCCCCTCCGTGCGTCCAGAATGACGAACTGCACTTCGTCTGTCAAGTTCGGACGTCTACTGTGGCCGGTATGGCTTCGTGGACGTTCCTGAGCAACCACGCGCACGTTTTGCTGTGCGTGGCCGCGGATCCCGACTCGACGCTGCACGACATCGCCGCCCGGGTGGGCATCACGGAACGCGGGGTGCAGCTCATCCTCCGCGACCTGATCGAAGAGGGCTACCTCGAGCGCGAGCGGGTCGGGCGGCGCAACCACTACCGGATCCACCCGGAAGGCCGGCTGCGTCACCCGCTGGAAGCCCACCACCGGGTGGCCGACCTGGTCGCGGCGCTCGGCCTCGACGAGAAAGCCGCGCCGGGACGCTGAAGCTCAGCCGGCGGCCGGACCGGTGGTTTCGCCGAGCACCAGCGAGGGGATCACGGGGTCCGGCTCGGCCTGTGGCAGCCCGTCGAGCCGGCCCACCGCCAGCTGGACCGCCCGCACGCCCAGCTCGCGCGCCGGCACGACCACCGCC
>NZ_JAAGNB010000767.1:0-1975 GCF_010550475.1 Amycolatopsis sp. SID8362 | reverse complement strand
GGTCCACGCGCGCCGGGACGAGCGCGGCGTCGCCGAGCCCGACGGCGACGTCGAACAGCCCGACGCCCTGCTCGGCCGACAACGGCGGCAGGCCCGACCGGGCCATCCGCGTCCGGTCGGCTTCGGTCAGCGTCCCGGTCATGCCGGTGTCCCAGGCACCCCAGGCCAGCGACGTCGCCGCCAGCCCCCGCGCCCGCCGGTGCTGCGCGACGGCGTCGAGGAAGGTGTTGGCGGCGGCGTAGTTCCCCTGCCCCGCCGCGCCGATCACGCCGGCGACCGAGGAGAACAGCACGAACCCGGCCAGGTCGGCAGTCAGTTCGTGCAGGTGCCAGGCGGCGTCGACCTTCGGTGCGAAGACCGTGTCGAGCCGCTCCCGCGTCAGGGAACCGATCACCCCGTCGTCGAGGACCCCGGCGGTGTGCACGACTGCGGTCAGCGGGCGGGCGAGCCCGGCCAGTAGAGCCGCGACGGCGTCGCGATCGGCGACGTCGCAGGCCTCGACAGTGACCTCGGCACCATGCGCGGTCAGTTCCGCGACCAGTTCGGCGGCCCCGGCCGCGGCGGCACCGCTGCGGCTGGCCAGCACGAGGTGCCGGAAGCCGTGCTCGGCGACCAGGTGCCGGGCGAACAGCGCGCCCAGCCCGCCGGTGCCGCCGGTGACCAGGACAGTGCCGTCGGGGTCCCAGCCGGGCGCGGTGGTCTCCGGTGGCGCGGGCACCGGAGCCAGCCGCGCGACGCGGACTTCGCCGCCCCGGATGACGAGTTGGGGTTCACCGGTCGCCACCGCGGCCGCCAGAAGCGCGACGGAGGTGGCGGTTTCGGCAGCACCGCCCAGGTCCGCCAGTACGAAGCGGCCGGGGTTCTCCGACTGCGCCGAGCGCACCAGCCCCCACACCGCGGCCGCTGCCACGTCACCGACCAGATCGTCGTCGCCCGCCGCGATCGCGTTCCAGGTCGCGAACACGAAGCGCGTGCCCGCGAAACGGTCGTCGCCGAGCGCGGTCTGCAGGATGTCCAGCACCTCAGCCGTCACCCGGCGAACCGCTCCGGGCACCGGCCCAGCCCCGGCCACCGGGACGACCACGGTGTCCGCGCCGGCGCAGTCGTCGAGGCCGGCTGCGGTCAGCACCGGACGGCCGGCAGCTTCGAGCCCGGCCACGAGTCCGGCCCCGTCGCCGAGCACGGCCCAGCTGTGCGGCTCCGCGGCGGGCACCGGCACCGGGAGCCAGGCCAGCCGGGACAGCGAATCGACGCCCGCACCACCGGCGACCTCCGCGACCCGCAAGGCCAGCGACCCCACCGAAAGCACGGGTGCGCCGGAGCGGTCGGTCACCGCCAGCGACACCGACTCGGGACCGTCGGCGGCGAGCCGGGCCCGGACCGTCGTGGCGCCCGCGGCGTGCAGGGAAACCCCCTGCCACGAGAACGGCAGCCGCCCACCCTCGCCGAGGTCCACAAAGGACACCGCGTGCAGCACCGCGTCCAGCAGCGCCGGGTGGACGCCGAACGCGTCCGCTTCCGGCAACGTCACCTCGGCGAACACCTCGCCGTCCCGCAGCCAGGCCCGGGTCAGGCCCCGGAACACCGGGCCGTAGGCGAACCCGGCCTCCGCGGAGCGCTCGTAGAACCCGGCCAAGTCCACTTCGGCCGCGCCCTCGGGCGGCCACACGGCGGTGTCGAAGTCCGCGACCCGCTCCCCCGGGGCGACGACCCCGGTCGCGTTGCGCGTCCAACCCGGGTCCAGCGCGCCTTCGGTCCGGGAGGACAGGGTCAGCTCACGGCGCCCTGCGTCGTCCGGCCCGCTCACCGCCAGCTGCACGACGACGGCGTCGCGCTCCGGCAGCACCAGCGGCGCCGCGAGCGTGAGGTCTTCGACGACGCCGCAGCCGACCTCGTCGCCGGCGCGGATCGCCAGTTCGAGGAACGCGGCGCCGGGGAACAGGACGGTCCCGCCGACGACGTGGTCGGCGAGCCA
>NZ_JAAGNB010000716.1:0-1333 GCF_010550475.1 Amycolatopsis sp. SID8362 | reverse complement strand
GCGCGGTTTCCGCGGCTTCGGCCCGGCCCTTGGCCATCACGGCCGCGCAGACGGCGTCGACCTCGGGCAGCGCCCAGTCGCTCGGGAACCGCCAGCCCGCGGCCAGGCTGGCCGTGCGCCAGCGGGCGCGCAGCGCGCGCAGGGAGCGATCGCGCTCGACCTGGGTCCGACGTGGGACGTCACCGGGGCCGGAGCGCGTAGCCGGAACGTCCACTGGCCCCCCCATCCCTTTCGTCCGGTGCGTGTCGATCTTGTTCGGTGCTTCACGGTGAGGACGTGCTCCACCGGATCCCGTGACGCGTACTCGCGAGTTTTGTTAGGAAGCTTTTCCACCCCGCGACCCGGGGGTGGGTGATTTTGCTGCGCCGTCGGAGTCAACACCCCTACCACCGCGTGACGACTCAGGGTGGGTCAGTCACACTTGTCTCGCGTCCCGGATCCGCCTGTAATGGCAGGTCCTGGCTTTAACCGACCGAGGAGTGCCGTGTCCACCGTTCCCGCCGATCTCAGCGGAAAGAGTGACGCCGAGCTGATCGCGGAAGTCCGCTCGGGAAAGATTGCCTCGTACGGGGCACTTTACGAACGGCACACGGGTGCGGCCCACAACCTGGCCCGCCAGCTGGCCCGCTCGAGCTCCGAGGCCGACGACCTCGTCTCCGAGGCGTTCGCCAAGGTGCTCGACACGCTGCGTGGCGGCAAGGGCCCGGACACCGCCTTCCGGGCGTACCTGCTGACCGCTCTTCGTCACACGGCGTACGACCGCACCCGCAAGGAACGCCGGGTCGACCTCAACGAGGACATGAGCGAGGTCGGCGGGGCCGCGGCCGAGGCGCTGACCGTCCCGTTCTCCGACACCGCCGTCGCCGGGCTCGAACGGACGATGGCCGCGAAGGCGTTCGCGCGGCTGCCCGAACGCTGGCAGGCCGTGCTCTGGCACACCGAAATCGAGCAGCAGAGCCCCGCCGAAGTCGCGCCCCTGCTCGGGCTGACCGCGAACGGCGTCTCCGCGCTCGCCTACCGCGCCCGCGAAGGCCTCCGGCAGGCCTACCTGCAGGTCCACCTGCAGGAGAACGCCGAGGAACGCTGCCGCGCCTGCGCCGACCGGCTGGGTGCCTGGACGCGCGACGGGCTGTCCAAGCGCGAGCGCAGCCAGGTCGAGAACCACCTCGACGAGTGCGAGAACTGCCGGGCGCTGGCCGCCGAGCTCGCCGACGTCAACGGCGGCCTGCGCGCGATCATCGCCCCGATCGTCCTGGGCGGCGCGGCCCTCGGGTACCTCGCCACCATCGGCGCCGCGAAGGCGAGCGCGGCCACGGCGGCGACCGCCGGTGCG
>NZ_JAAGNB010000657.1:0-717 GCF_010550475.1 Amycolatopsis sp. SID8362 | reverse complement strand
TCACCTGGAGGGTGAGCGTGCCGGCGGCGCGGTCGGCCGCCAGCCGCAGCATCTTCGGGCCGAGCGCGGCCAGCAGCACGCGATCGGCGGGGACGCCGGCGGCGGTCAGGGTGTCCAGGTAGCTCGCGACCTTCGCCAGCGGGGACGTGTATTCGGCGTCGACCTCGCGGTGGCCCGCGCCGATGCCGAGGAGGAGCCGGCCGGGGTGCTCGCGCGTGATCCGGTGGTAGGAGCCGGCGACCTCGTCCGCGTCGGCCTGCCACACGTTGAGCACGCTGGTGCCCACCACGATCCGGCTGGTGGCGTCGAGCAGCCGTTCCGCCGCGCGGAGGTCGGCGGCCGGCGACGCGGCCAGCCAGACCGCGCCGTAGCCGGCTTCTTCCAGCGCGACGGCGTCCGCCGCGGTCGCCTCGGCGGCGGTCAGGTAGGCGCCGAGCGGTCCCAGTTCGATCGTCATGATCACGACTTCACCACCGGCCGGCGAGGCGAACCAGCCCCAGCTGCCACGTGCTGCGATAAGCTCACCTTATCGTCGATGCCGGGGAGGGGACGTGGAGCTGCGGGCGCTGCGGTATTTCGTGACCGTCGCCGACGAACTGCACTTCGGCCGGGCCGCCGAGCGGCTGCACGTCGCGCAGCCCGCCGTCAGCCAGCAGATCGCCCGGCTGGAACGGGAACTCGGCGTCCGCCTCCTCGACCGGTCACCCCGGCGGGTCC
>NZ_JAAGNB010000606.1:0-698 GCF_010550475.1 Amycolatopsis sp. SID8362 | reverse complement strand
TGGCCGCGCAGCCGTTCCCCAAGCAGGGCTTGGCCGCGCTCGCGCCGGTGGTCTGCGCGACCTGGCTGGCCGGCGACGAGGTCGCGCTCGGCGTGGTCGACCAGGCGGTCGGCGATCTGGCGGAAGGCGTGTACGCGGTCCGCGACGCGCTCGGCCTGCCGGACGGGTTCGCCGTCGCCGCGGCGGGTGGCGTGTTCACCGGCTGCCCCGAGCTGTACGAGCAGTTCGCCCACCACCTGACCGGGCCGGTCGGCGCCGGCAGCGCCGACCTCGTGACCGACACGGCCTCGGTCGTCCTGACCGCGCTCGACCGGTTCGCCTGCGACGGCGAACCCGTGCTGCCCGGCGGGCTCGACGCCTACGCCGCGGCGCTGCCCCCGAGGAGGCGACATGAAGCTGGGACTGTGCTTGGCGGCGTTCGGTGACCTCGACCTGGCCACCGCGCTGCGGCACGCGGAGAAGTTCGGCCCGCTGTGGCTGGACGTCCCGACGGACACGACGTTCGGGCTGATCGACGCCGGGCGGTGCGCGGACGACGCGACCTACCGCGACGACGTGGCGGGGGCGCTGCGCGGCCAGCAGGTCGGCTGCGTCAGCAACAGCCGCGACGCGCAGCTGCTGCTCGGCCCGCACGACCGGCACACCGACCCGGTGCACCAGGGCGATGCGGCCGCCAAGCGCGCCCACGCGCTCACCTG
>NZ_JAAGNB010000563.1:0-472 GCF_010550475.1 Amycolatopsis sp. SID8362 | reverse complement strand
GCTCGGCCGCTACCCGGACGCCGTCGCGCGCTACCGGGAGGCACTGGTGCTGGCGGGGGAGACGGGCAGTCACGCCGTCGCCGCCCTCGTGTGGGCGAACCTGAGCAACGCCCAGGACGTGCTGGGGGAGTACGAGGACGCGCTGACGTCCGCGGCCCGCGCCCGCGCGATCCGCGAGGAACTCGGCGACGACGAAGGCGCCGTCCTGGCGACGGCCCAGCTCGGCCTGGTCCTGGCCCGGCTCGGCCGGCACCCCGAAGCCCGGGCGACGGCGGAGAAAGCGGTCTGTGCGGCGGTCTCGGCCGGGTACGCCTTCGGGGAAGCCTGGAGCCGCATCGACCTGGCGGAGGTGCTGCTGGCGGCCGGTCACCCCGGCGAAGCGCACGCCGAGGCGGAACGCGCGTGCGCGATCCTGGCGCGCCTCAACCACCCGCTGCTGCTGACGATGGCGGCCACCAGCCTCGGCGCGGCC
>NZ_JAAGNB010000520.1:0-467 GCF_010550475.1 Amycolatopsis sp. SID8362 | reverse complement strand
GAGGTGGTCCTGGAGCTGGCCCAGCACCCACTCGGTGAGGTCGTGCGCGGCCGGGACGACGCCGTCGGCGTGCACCGGCACCAGCGGCACCAGGACCAGCTCCGGGGCGGGCGAGTCCGGCCCGCTCTCCTGCGCCACCAGCGCGAGGTCCAGGTAGACCTCCACCACGCGGCTGAGCTCGTGGACCGCGCCGGCCAGGCCGAACTCGTTGGCACCGGCCAGCACCAGCCGGTCGGGTTCCGGGCGGTCCTCGGGCAGCGACGTCAGCGGCGTCCAGTCCCAGCGGAAGAGCGAGTCGCGGTGGGCGCCGCGGGCCGCCTCGGCCGAGACCGCCCGCAGGAGCAGGGATTCGACCGTGGCGACCGGCTTCCCGCCGGTGTCGGCGACGTCGACGCGCACCGAGCCCGGGCCCGTGGCGGCCAGCCGGACGCGCACGGTGGACGCGCCCGCGGCGTGCAGGGTCACCC
>NZ_JAAGNB010000470.1:0-779 GCF_010550475.1 Amycolatopsis sp. SID8362 | reverse complement strand
CGGCCCGAGCGCGGCCACCGCCACCCGCTCGGCCGGGACGCCCGCGCGGTCGAGCCGGTCCAGATAGGACACCAGGGTGTCGTACGGCGACGCCCATTCGGCGTGGACTTCGCGGTGCCCGATGCCGACCCCGAGGAGGAACCGGCCGGGGTGCCTGGCTTCGATCCGGTGGTAGGAGGCGGCCACGGTATCCGCGTCGGCGGTCCAGACGTTCACCACGCTCGTGCCGACGACCAGCCGGGTGGTCGCGTCGAGCAGCTGCTCGACGAGGGCGAGGTCAGCCGGCGGCGAGGCGTCCAGCCAGAGCGTGCCGTAGCCGGCGTGCTCGAGTTCCGCCGCGGTCTCCGGGGTGAGTTGGTGCTCGCGCAGATGGGCGCCGAACAGGCCGAGTTCGATGGTCATGCCCCGACTCCAGCACGGCGGCGTGTCGCGAACCAGGACCAGGCCGGACGCGCAGCGATAACCTGGCGGCATCGTCGCAGGGGAGGACTGGTGGAACTACGGGCATTGCGGTACTTCGTCACCGTCGCGGACGAACTGCACTTCGGCCGCGCCGCCGACCGGCTGCACATCGCCCAGCCCGCGGTCAGCAGGCAGATCGCCCGGCTGGAACGCGAGCTGGGCGTCCGGCTCTTCGACCGCTCACCGCGCCGGGTCCGGCTCACCGTCGAGGGCCTCCGGGTGCTCGACGCGGCACGCGAAGCGCTGGCGGCGGCCGACCGCGTCCGCGTCGCGGCGACCCCGCGGGCGGGCGTGATGCGCATCGGCACCGGCACGGG
>NZ_JAAGNB010000421.1:0-1269 GCF_010550475.1 Amycolatopsis sp. SID8362 | reverse complement strand
GCGCGGTGCCGTGGCCGGGCTGGCGATCGCCGCGTTCGACCTCGGCGTCGCGGCTCGTGCCTACCCCGCCGTGCGGGCGCTTCCCCGCGCGCCGCAGCTGGCCGATCACCTCGTGTTCGGCGCCGTCGTGGGCGCGCTCCTGAACCGTCCACAAGGGACCGATCAGGGCACGACCTCGACGACGTCACCCGGCTGCAAGGTGTTGTAGAACGTCACCGCGGCCGCGTGCGAAAGGTGCACGCACCCGTGGGACTTCACCTTCAGGCTCCCCTGGTGGAAAGCGACCCCGGTGGTGGTGAAGAACACCGAGTACGGCATCGGCCCGTTGTACTGCTTGCTGTAGTGGTCGATGTCCTTGTACTGCACGTGGAACTTCCCCAGCGGGGTCGGGTACTTCGCCAGCCCGACGGTGATCGGGACGCCGCCGTAGGTGACGTTCCCGGCGCCGTCGGTCAACCACGCGGTGTTCGAACCGCGCTGGACGCAGGCCTTCGCGTCGGCGCTGCACGGCGTCGACGCCGCTTCGGCCGTTCCCGCGAACGCCACGGTCCCCGCCATCGCGGCGACCCCGCCCAGTAGTGCGATCATCCTCCGGTTCATCGCGTGCCTCCCGTTGTCGTTCGGCTACAGGAGGTGGGTTCCCCGTTTCCGGATCTTCGAACCCGATCAGTTCCGCGGTTGCGAAAGCCGGAGGAATTCCGCTTGCTCGCGGTCGTACCGCTGGGTCAGGCCGTTTCCGTAGCGGTCCCACCAGTTCTGCGTGTGCCCGCCCTGGCGGGTGGTGGTGTCGCCGTAGATCTGGCGGTCGTATTCGACGCGGGCGTCGCGGAACTCTTGCTGGAACTGCTCCGGCGTCAGGCCCTGCACGTGCTGGATCGTCGCGTCGCTCAGCGTCCGCGAGCTGCGCACGATGTCGTCGCCGCCCATGTGGTTGAGGATCGCGCGCACGCCGCCGGCGCCGCGCATGTGCGCGCCGGACATGATCGCGGCCTGGGTGCCCGGGTCGGTGAAGTTGAGCGCGCCCGCGGTGCGCGCGTTCGCCGTCATCAGGTCCGAGACGACCGCGCGTTCCTCGGCGCTGCCGATGCCGTACTGCTCGCGCGCGGCGATGATCCGGTCGTAGCCGTTGTGCATGTTCTGCCGGAAGCCGTACGCCTCGGGCACGCCGCCCTGCTCGCCCGTCGCGCCTTCCGAGCGCATGATCGAGTCGACCACGCGCGGGTCCAGCTGCTGCGGCGCCGCCGCGGCCGCCGCTCCCCCGCCGCCGGC
>NZ_JAAGNB010000367.1:0-802 GCF_010550475.1 Amycolatopsis sp. SID8362 | reverse complement strand
ATCGGCGCCGCGGCCTGCCAGCCCCACCGCGCGGGCGGCGCGAACAACCGCGGGGCCAGGTGGATCGCCCAGCTGTCCGATGACGTCGTCACCGACGACAGGCCCTGCCCCGGCCCGGCCGCCATGCGATAGGTCCCGCTCATCCCCGCCTCCGCGCTCAGAAGATGCTGCCCAGCCACGTCTTGACGTGGTCGAACCAGTGGGGGTCGGCGGTCGTGAGGATCACCAGGAAGACCCCGGCCGCGATGGCGATGAACACCAGCGAGAACACGAAACCGATCAGCCGGCGGATCGGGCCGGCCGGACCGCGGTGCCGGCGTTGGCCGAGCTGGCGCTGAGCGTCCGCGGACTGGCGCTGGAACGTGGAGAAGTGCTGCACCTGCTGCTGGTAGTTCTGCTGCGCCTGTCGTGAACCCGGTGAGGTCATGGCGACTCCTTTTTTCCGTTGCTGCCGGTGTTTCAGATGAGCCGGGCAGCCGGCTGATACGGACTCGATCGAGAAACTTCGATGTCGCCGACACTATGGGCGCCGGACCGCGTCCGGGTCCGGTGAAGTACGCATTCGCGGTACGCAGGTCGCGCCGGGCTCAGCGGCGCTGGGCGGTCCAGGCGGCGATCTGGGTGCGGTTGGCCAGCCCGAGCTTGGTGAGGATGTGCTGGACGTGCGTTTCGGCGGTGCGTTCGGAGATGTGCATCAGCGCCGCGACCTGCTTGTTGGTCAGTCCGTCCGCGACGTGCGCGGCGACCTCGGCCTCGCGCCGCGTGAGACCGCCGGGAGCGTCGCCGCGCAGCGTGCCCGCGA
>NZ_JAAGNB010000327.1:0-454 GCF_010550475.1 Amycolatopsis sp. SID8362 | reverse complement strand
GTCCTGATCACCGGCGGCACCGGCGCGCTCGGCTCGCTGCTGGCCCGGCACCTGGTCACCGCCTACGGCGCCCGCCACCTGCTGCTGACCAGCCGCACCGGCGCGGCGAACCCCGACCTCGACGACCTCGACGCCGACGTCCGGATCGTCCAGTGCGACGTCGCCGACCGTGCGCAGCTCGCCGCGATCCTCGCGGACGAGCGGGTCACCGCCGTCGTGCACGCCGCGGGCGCGCTCGCCGACGGGGTCGTGGAATCGCTGACCACGGACGACTTCGAGAAGGTCCTGCGGCCCAAAGTGGACGCTGCCCTCGCCCTGGACGAACTCACCGACGCGCCGACGTTCGTGCTGTTCTCCTCCGCGACCGGCACGCTCGGCAGCGCCGGGCAGGCCGCGTACGCCGCCGCGAACGCGGTCCTCGACGCCCTCGCGCGCCGCCGCCCGGGCGCGCAGT
>NZ_JAAGNB010000267.1:0-1149 GCF_010550475.1 Amycolatopsis sp. SID8362 | reverse complement strand
CCTCGTGCCCGGCGCGCGCAGCCTGCTCGTCGTCGGGGGCGTCGCCGCGGTGCGGGCGCTGCTGGACGGCGCCGACCTCTCCCACCCGCCCGACGGCGAGCCGCGCGAAGTCACCCTCGACGTCGTCTACGACGGCGAAGACCTCGACCTGATCGCCGCGGACGCCGGGATCTCCGCCGACGCGGTCGTCGAGCTGCACACGGAGGCCGTCTACACGGTCGCGTTCACCGGGTTCGCGCCCGGCTTCGGCTACCTGACCGGCCTGCCGGAACCACTGCGCCAGCCGCGCCTGGAGTCGCCGCGGACCCGTGTCCCGGCCGGCTCGGTCGGGCTGGCGGGCGAGTTCACCGGCGTCTACCCCCGCGAATCACCGGGCGGCTGGCGGCTGCTCGGGCACACGTCGGCGACGCTGTTCGACCCGCACGCCGATCCGCCCGCGTTGTTCGCGCCGGGCGACCGCGTCCGCTTCCGGAGCGTCCGATGAGGTGCCTGGAAGTCCTGGACCCGGGCCGCTACGCGCTGGTCGAGGACCTCGGCAGGCCCGGCTACGCCCACCTCGGCGTCACGCCTTCCGGAGCGCTCGACACCGTGTCGCTGCGGCTGGCGAACCGCCTGGTGGGCAACGCCGAAGCCGACGCGGGGATCGAAGCCCTGCTCGGCGGCCTCACCGCGCGGTTCTCGGCCGCGGTGACGGTCGCCGTCACCGGCCCGGCGGTCTCCGTTGCCGTCGACGGCCGGTCCTTCGGCTCCCACGTGCCGGTGCCGGTGCGCGCCGGCCAGACGCTGTCGATCGGCACGCCGGAGACCGGGTTGCGCTGCTACCTGGCGGTGTCCGGCGGCATCGCCGTCGAGCCGGTGCTGGGCAGCCGGTCGCGCGACATCCTGTCCGGCATCGGGCCCGAGCCGTTGAGCGTCGGCGACGTGCTCCCGCTCGGCACGCCCACGGGGATCCCGGCGGGCGCGGACGTCGTCGTGCCCGCGCCGGCGTCCGGCGAACTCGTGGTGCCGGTGACCCTCGGCCCCCGCGACGACTGGCTCGAAGACGCGGCCGGCGGCCTCTCGGCGTGGTGGACGGTCACGGCCGAGTCGAACCGCGTCGGCCTGCGCCTCGACGGGCCGCCGCTGCGCCGGGCGGTCGACGGCGAGCTG
>NZ_JAAGNB010000212.1:0-1152 GCF_010550475.1 Amycolatopsis sp. SID8362 | reverse complement strand
GGGCGACCCCGGTCTGCGGACCGGGCCGCGCGCCGCCGCCGCCGGCGCGATGCACGACCACCTCGCGACCGTGCTCATGCGCGGCACCGTGGTTGTCGGCGAGGGCGAGAAGGACGACACGCCGATTCTGTTCCGGGGCGAAGCCGCCGGGGCCGGCGACGGGCCGGAGTGCGACGTCGCCCTCAGCGTGGGTGACGGCACCCTGTCACCGGTCAAGGACGTCTCGCGGTCGCTGTCCGCGATCGCCGTGGCCGAGCGCGGCGCGCTGTACGAACCACCACCGGACGCCGTCGTGGAGAAGCTGGCCGTCGGTGCCGACTGCGCCGCCGTCGTCGACATCACCCGGCCGGTCGCGGAGAACGTGCGCGCGGTCGCCGAGGTCAAGGACGTCCGGGTGTCGGACGTGGTGGTCGCGGTGCTCAACCGGTCGCGGCACCGGCAGCTCGCGCAGGAGATCCACGACGCCGGCGCGCGCGTGCACCTGCTGGAGGGCGGCGAAATCGCCGGGGCGGTCGCCGCGGCGCGGCCCGAGAGCGCGATCGACCTGCTGCTGGGCACCGGGGGAGCGGCGGAGGGCGTCATCGCCGCGGCCGCGCTGTCCTGCCTGGGCGGGGCGATGCAGGTCCGGCTGGAGCCCGGCGGCGGCAAGGTCTTCCACGTCGGCGACCTGGTGCGCGGCGAGCGCGTCCTGTTCTGCGCCACCGGGGTGACCACCAGCGAGCTGCTGCGCGGCGTGCAGTACCACCCGGGCCGCGGCACCACGCAGTCCATGGTGCTGTGCTCGCGACCGGACACGGTGCGGATGGTCAAGTCCGAGCACCGGTTCGCATGACGGCCGCCCCAGCGCTCGTCACGCGCTACCGCGGTCTGATCTGCGATCTCGACGGCGTGGTCTACCGCGGCCCGCTGGCCGTGCCCCGCGCGGTGGAGACCCTGAACCGGGTGGAACTGCCGATCGTCTTCGCGACCAACAACGCCTCCCGCGCACCCGAGGACGTCGGTGACCACCTCCGCCGGCTCGGGGTCACCGGGCGGAACTGGTCGGTGGTCACCAGCTCCCAGGCCGCCGCCGCGTACCTGGCGGGGCGGCTGACCCCGGGCGCGCGGGTCTGCGCGGTGGGCGGTCCGGGGGTCGCCGGGGCGCTCGCCGAG
>NZ_JAAGNB010000165.1:0-817 GCF_010550475.1 Amycolatopsis sp. SID8362 | reverse complement strand
GCCGGGCGTGCTCGAGCCGCCCGAGCCGCAACTGCGCGACGATCTCGACAGCGGCCCGCACCGGCACGGCGAGCGGATGCCAGCACCGCACCGGCAGCTCCCGATCAGCGGCGGCGAGATCCCGAAGAGCCTCCTCGGCCCGATCATCCCGCAGCGCGACCACGGCCCGCAGCACCAGCGCCTGAGCCCCGGCGGCCCGCACCCCCCGCCGCCGCGCGGCCGAGACGACGGCGGTCAGCGCATCGGTGGCATCTTCGAGGGCGCCTGCGAAGACCAAGGCCCGGCAGGCGGCGATCCGCGGCATGAGGGGCGCTTCCTCCCGCACGACAAGCGCCTGCGCGGCAAGGTCGACAACGGTGCCCCGGTGCTCGCCGCGCACGGCAAGCCGGAAAGCGGTGACCCCGGCGGTGGCGGGATCGTGCTGGAGGCCGCCGAACGGCGTGGCGGCGGGGTTCTCGCTCGGGTCGGGGGCAACGACACCGGGCGGGACAGCGGCGCCGAGGCCGGCTGCGGTGGGGGCGGTCGTGGCGGGAGTGCCGGTGATCGGGGTGGCGGTGGCCGGGCGGGGTGCGATCGGGATGGTTGCGGTCGGCCCGGTCGCGCTGGGGTGCGTTGTGTGTGGGTGGGCTGGGTGCGAGCCGGGAGTGGCTGGGCTGGGTGTGGCCGGGTCGGCGATGGCCGTGCCGGCGGTGGCCGGGCGGGTTGGGTGCAGGCCGAGGGTGGCTGGGCTGGGTGTGGTCGGGCCGGCGGTGGCCGGGTGGGCTGGGTGCGGGCCGGGGATGGCCGGGTCGGCCGTGGCCGGGTGAGCTGGGTGCAG
>NZ_JAAGNB010000127.1:0-297 GCF_010550475.1 Amycolatopsis sp. SID8362 | reverse complement strand
GCCGCCTGCGACGTCGCCGACCGCGACGCCGTGGCCGCGTTGCTGGCCGAGCACCCGGTCACCGCGGTCGTGCACGCCGCCGGTGTGCTCGCCGACGGTCCGATCGAGACACTCACCGCCCGGCAGCTCGACGACGTCCTGCGCGCCAAGGTCGACGCGGCCTGGAACCTGCACGAGCTGGCCGGCGACCTCACCGAATTCGTGGTGTTCTCCTCGGTTTCCGGTCTGCTCGGCACGGCGGGGCAGGCGAACTACGCGGCCGCCAACGCGTTCCTCGACGCGCTCGCCGCGCACCGG
>NZ_JAAGNB010000088.1:0-505 GCF_010550475.1 Amycolatopsis sp. SID8362 | reverse complement strand
CACCTCGTGCTCACCGGCCGCCGCGGCGCGAAGGCGCCCGGCGCGGTCGAGCTGGCCTCGGAACTGTCCGCCCTCGGCGTCCGCGTCACCCTCGCCGCCTGCGACGCGGCCGACCGGGACGCCCTCGAAAAGGTCATCGCGGCCATCCCGGCGGACCTGCCGCTGACCGCCGTGGTGCACGCCGCCGGCACCGGCCAGAACGGCCCGATCCCGGCGATCACGCCCGGGGAGGTGACCGCGGTGCTGGCCGGGAAGGTGGCCGGCGCACGGCACCTCGACGAGCTGACCCGCGACCGCGACCTGGACGCGTTCGTCCTGTTCTCCTCGATCTCCGGCGTGTGGGGCAGCGGCGAGCAGGCGGTTTACGGTGCGGCGAACGCGTTCCTCGACGCGCTCGCCGAAGAACGCCGTGGCCGCGGGCTCCCCGCGACCGCGATCGCCTGGGGCCCGTGGGCGGAGTCCGGGATGGCCGCCGACGACGACGCGGTGCGGATGCTGCGCGGGC
>NZ_JAAGNB010000034.1:0-676 GCF_010550475.1 Amycolatopsis sp. SID8362 | reverse complement strand
GTCGCGCGACTGCGTGAAGGCCTCGCTCGCGTCGTGCAGGCCCGAAGCCAGGAGCGTCAGCGGGACCGCGCCCAGCATGGCCACCGACGCCACCACCGCGGCGACCCGGTGCCCCGCGCGAACCGCCGCGTACACGGCGAAGAGGTAAGCCACGACGGGCACTTCGAAGCCGGCGGCCTGGTAGACCAGCGCGCACGCCGCGGTCGCCACCAGCACGGCGACCGGCGCCCGGCGGCGCGCGGCCAAGGCCAGCCCGCCGGCGACCAATGCCGCGTAACCCAGGAGAGACGGCGGGCGGTCCGCGGACAGCCCGGCGCTCAGCAACGCCACCGCCACGCCGGCGGCGATCACCCCGTCCACGATCCGCGCGCGGCTCATCCCCAGACCCTAGCCGCGCGGAACTGCCGCCCAGGGAGCATTTTCCGGCTACCACGAACGCGGTAGCCGGATGCCGACGTCCGCACGACGACCGGCGGCTCCTTCGCGGACATGCTCGGGGACGTCCGATCCGGGAAACGAAGGAGCAGCTCATGAACATCGCCGCCGCCGCTTACGACCTGACACCGGGACGGCTGTGGTCCCTGGTGGGCGCGGCACTGGGCATCGCGGGCGTGGTCGCGGGCGGGCTGGCCCTGCGCCGCGGCAAGGGCGCGATCGTCGCGCTGGTCACGGGAGT
>NZ_JAAGNB010001601.1:0-17992 GCF_010550475.1 Amycolatopsis sp. SID8362 | reverse complement strand
ACGGCCATCCCGAGGTCACCGGATGCCCGGCCAGCGTCCGGGCGGACTTGTCATGCACCATCAACCGCTGCGGCGAACACACCGCCTCCGGCCGGGGCCAGTTCGACACGTCCCCGGCGAACCACACCAGCCTCTCCCGGCCCGCGGGCACGGCCGCCAGCAGCAGTCTCCGCAGCCGGGACTCGTCGATCCGGCCCGCGGTCAGCGCGGCATACACGCTGCCGTGACCGCGGCGGAACTCCGGTTCCAGCGACAGTCCCGGCAGTGATCCCACCCGCCCGGGCGCGGACGCCACCGCATCAGCCAGCTCGAACATGGCATCAGCCCGCCGGGTCAGGCACCGGCGCAACTGTTCCCGGAACCTGGCCAGCGACCCCGCCGCGTCCTGCTCGTGCCTGTCGGTCACACTGATCACGCAGCCCTTGGTTTGGATCTTCTTCCCTAGACAAGAAGAAGGATCGACCAAGGGCTGCACCCATGATCAACCAGGGCCACCTCCAACGACCCCGACGTTAAAACTCAAGGACTCATTCATGTCGTCTGACGACATGAATGAGTCATTCACGTCATCCCGCGCCGAGGCAGACGAACGGGCGCCGGAACGGGTCCACCGCGATCGCGTCCGCCAGCGCCAGCGCGGGGCTCTCCCTCTCCGCCAACGCCCGGTAGTAGTCGTCCATCGCCGCCGCCGACGCCAGATCTCCGACGCGGGACAGCGGCGCGATCACCGTCCGCGAGCCGCTGGCCAGCAACGCGCTGGCGAACCCCAGCGCTTCGTCGCCGGGCCGGATCCGGTTCAGCGCCAGTTCGCACGCGGCGAAGACGACCTGTCGCGGCGGCTGCCGCAGCCCGGCCATCTCGTGCCCGAACAAGGCACCGTCGGCGAGTTCGAGGCGGGAGAACAGCGCGTTCTCCGGCTCGTGCGCCCCGTGCGCGGCGAAGTGCGCGAGCTTCGCGCCGTCCATCGCGCGCAGCACGGACTTCACCGTGGCCTTGGCGCCGGTCATGGTCGTCGCGGTGCGGTAGTGCGTGGTCAGCTTCTCGAGCTCACCGCGCGCCCCGGCCAGCCCCGGCCCGCGGACGAGCACGATCTTCCGCGCCCGGGTCAGCTTGGTGAGCTCGGCGGCGAGCCAGGCGGTCGCCGAGGGCGCGACGACGGTCGGCCGCCCCCGCAGCCCCGGCAGCACGCCCCACGGCACGGCGTAGAGCGGCCCGGTCGGGACGATCACCAGTTCCCGCTCGCCGAACAGCTCGGCGAGGGGCTGGATGAGCTGCGCGTCGAGCTTGTCGGCCTGCTTGCGCGCGGACGCCATGACGACCTCGGCCAGCCGCTCGGGCAGGTTGTCCGGCGCGAGCGCGTCGAGGTCGACGTTGAGCACCCGCGCGGACTCGGCGGCGGCCCCGGCCGACCCGAGCCGCACGAGCCGGCACTCGCCCCCGGCCACGACCACGGCGACGAGCTCGTCCCCGGAGGCGGCGAAGCTGACCATGGCCCGCTCCCCGAGCCGCGCGACGACCTCCCCGAGCCCGGCCACCGGCCGCGGCCGTCCCCACCGCCCGGTGTGCCACCCGAGCCGCTGAGCTTCGCGAAGCCGTTCGTTGTACTTGGCCCGCAGCCCGGCGATCGGGTGCCCGTCGTGCTGCGCCTCCTGGATCGCCTGCCCGAGCCCCCGCACCTCGGCCACGCTCGCGGCCAGCTCGGGATCGGTCCCGGCGGAGAGCGGTTCGTACCGGTAGGTCTGCGCGCGCGTGCGTTCGAGCCAGACGAACAGGCGCCGCGCGTCATTGCGTTCGAGCACCAGCTTCACGGCGAGATCGGCGAGCTCTTGGCCGTGCAACGCGGTCCCGGAGACGAGGTCGAGCCCGCCCATCCGATCGCGCACGGCGTCGAGCTCGGTGAGCCCGGACCGGATTTCGGTGAGCGCCTTCGCCCGGCTCCCCTGCGCGACGGCCAGCTCGGCCCGGCAGAGGCGGCGCAGCATCCGGTAGTCGATGGGGGTGAGCTGCCCGGGGCGCGGGACGGCCCGCAGGGTCTCGGCGGCGCGTTTGAGGTTCCCCCGCCGGATGTCGAGCCGCACGGCGAGCATCCGCGCGGTGGCGGCCTGCTCGGAGAGGCGGGGAAGCTCCATCTTCGCCGCGATCCGGATCGCCCGGGTCGGCAAGGCGACCGGGACCTCGCCGGAGCGCAAGGCTTCGCGCGCGTCCGCTTGGAGACCGATGATCACCGCGTTGGCGACGCAGGTCTGGCAGCCGGCCCGCCGCATCCCCCGCCGCGCGGCCGCCGCCATCTCGCGCGCGAGCTCCAGTTCGTCGTTCATCAGCGCGGCCGACGCCCGGTGGAGTTCGACCCTGGCTTGTTCGCGGGCGACGCTGGGTTGCCCGCTCGTGTCGGCCAAGACCTCGTCGAGGTGCCTGCCCGCCTCGTCGGCCAGACCCGCGGCCAGGAGCGCCTGGGCCTGCTCGATCCGCAGCAACGCGGGCACTTCCATGTCGAGCGCCTGGTAGGTGCGGTCCGTCTCTTCGTAGTAGCGGAGGGCTTCGGGAACGTCCCCGGTCCGCAGCGCGAGCGTGCCCAGGTTGCGCCGCACGTCGGCGGCCATCGCCCGCAGCTCGTACTTCTCGGCGAGCTCCAGGGACCGGCTCAGATCGGCCCTGGCCTGCTGGACGTTCCCCAGCCTCGTGTGCGCCCAGCCACGGGAGGACAGGCTGCGCACCAGCGAGTCCATCCGCGAATCCGGATCGGCGTCGTGCGCCATCCGGTATTCCTTGTCTTCGATGGAGGCGTCGAAGTAGCCGAGGCTCTCGTCGTTGCGGCCGACGGTCATCAGCTTCGCCGCGTAGTTGTAGTTGAGGGCGCCGCTCAGCTCCGCGCGGAGAACCGGATCTTCGACCGCGTTGACCAGCATCCGCACGTCGTCCAGTCCGGCGAGCCCCGCCGCGACGTCCCCGCTGATCTCTGAGGACATGGCGATCAGCGTGCTCGACAGCCGGATGCGGACGACCAGCCAGTTCGTCCGGATGTCGTCGGGCACCGGGTGGATCGAGTCCAGCAGCCCCATCCCGCGCCGCAGCAACCGGACACCCTCGTGGTATCGCGCCAAACACGAAGCATCGGCGGCGGCTCGCTGGAGCTCGCGGACCCGGTCGATGACTTCCGACGGGTCCAGGTTCGTCAAAGGCACTCCACCATGACAGCACAAGCGGTGACGAAAGACGCCCGCCTACCCTGTGAAGATCGGCAGGCGGGCGGTTACGAATCGGTCAAGTCAGCGCGCGACCTCGTAGCACGGGGCACCGCAGTTCGGAGTCACGATCGGTCCGTCCTTCGGCTTCTCCCAGACGTGGTCGATGTGCACCCAGCCGTGCTCGTCGGGCTCCGGGTGCGGGACCACCGGGCCGGCCTTCTCGATCGGTTCCGGCGTCTCTTCGGGCTTCGTGTCCGTGGGCGTCGACATGGTCGATCTCCTCTCCCCTGGGGATCTGCATGGGGACGCTGGCCGTGACGGTGTGTCCCCCTCGCGAGGCCCTCTCCCCGCGAACGGCCCAATAGTTCCACAACGGAGCAATGATCGGGAGGGTTTTCGCTACGGAAAGTCAGCTCCACCGCTGTGATCAGGGTAGACGCTCCCGGCGGACCGTCCTAAAGAGTGAAGTCTGTAACGACGTCCACACCGGACGTGCATCGACCCGGGCCCCGCGGGTACCACCCGATCATGAAACTGACCTCCACCGTGCTCGGCGCGCCGGAGCCGCGCGCGCTCGCGGCGTTCTACTCGGAGCTGCTCGGCTGGCCGATCCGGACCGATGAACCGGAGTGGGTGACGCTGCGCCCGGAGGACGGGAGCGCCGGCCTGTCGTTCCAGCTCGAAACCGGGCACGTCCCGCCCGCCTGGCCGCCCGCCGACGGCGCCCAGCAGATGCAGCTGCACCTCGACGTCGAAGTGGACGATCTCGACGAAGCCACCAAGACCGCGGTCGCCGCCGGAGCCGTCGTCGCGGACTTCCAGCCGCAGGACGACGTGCGGGTCTGCTTCGACCCCGCCGGGCATCCGTTCTGCCTCTGGACGAGGTGACGCCCCGCGTTCGGCCGGTCACAGGATCCGCTATGTTCGGCTGAGGTCGGCGTCGCGGCGAACGGAGTTGAGTCCTGTGGGGGTGCACCGGATCTGGCACCACGGCCTGGTCCCCACCGAAGGCAAACGCCCCCTCGACGCCTTGCGCAGCAGGCTGATCAGCCGCCAGCGGCAGCACGACGACTACAGCGTCACCGATCTCGGCTCGTCCGACGACGGCGGCTCGCGCCGGTGCGACCTCGAATTCGCTTACGGCGACGGGGAAGGCCGCTACTCCGTTCAGGTATTCCTCTCGCTTTGCTACCGCGCGGGCGAGGATCGGGTGACGTGGCTGCTGGCCGCGGCGTGCACGCGGCCGTGGCGCAGCTGCCACGTCGCGCCCGCGCACCGGATCGGGCTGGAGGAGCTGGGCGCCAGCGGGCACGACGAAATCCCGATCGAAACGCCGGTGCTGGCCATGCGCGGCTGGTCCCGCGAGGAGTGCGACCACCTCGCCGACCTGCTGGGCGAAGCGCTGGTGGCACCGTGGCGGACGTCGGCGGTGCTGGTGCTCGCCGAGCCGCCGACCGTGCCCGTCTCGGGCTGGCCGGGGCTGGTCAACGTCTTCGACGTCGACGACCGCTTCCGCCGCACGCTCAACCGGAACCTCCCCCTCGGCTGCGCGGTCCCGGCGGGCGCGCGGCTGTACCCGCCGCCGTGCGACCAGCTGCCGGACTTCGTCGAGACGGCCAGCCCGGTGTCCGGCGAAGCGCTCGAAGGCGCGATCACGCAGCTCATCCAGGCGCGCGGCCGGACGCCGCTGCCCGAGGAGTGGGCCGAAGTGGCGAGCGTGCGGGCCTGGTACGCGGCGGATCCGTTCGTCGCGCCGGACCGGGGGCCGGACGCCGAGCTGACCGGGAAGCTCGGCCGCGCCGAGCGCGAGCTGGCCGAGGCCCGCCGGGTGATCACGATCCTGCGGAAGAAGGCGAAGGCCCACGCCGAAGAGCGCGATCGCCACGCCTGCGAGGTGAAGGCGCTGCGCGGCCGCCTCGAGGACGTCTCCGCGACCGACGTCGTGTGCCTGCGCAAGCAGCTCGCGCAATTGCAGGAGGAGGTGGACGACTACGCGCGCGCGTTCGAGGAAACCGAAGCCGAGCGCGACGAACTCAGGCGCGTCAACGGCTTGCTGGCCGGCCGGCTCGCCCGCCACCACGACGCGGACGACGAAGTGGCCGCCGCCGGCCGGCCGCCGGAGGAGTTCCCGAGCTTCGCCGAGCTGATCGCCGCCGCGACGGCGTCGCTGAAGCACCTCGCGATCACCGCCGACCCGGCACCGGCCGCGATCCTCGACCACCACCCGAAAGCCGCCGCGTGGCGCCGCAAGGCGTGGGACGCGCTCCGGACGCTCGACGCGTACGCGGGCGCGCGCACGTCGTCGCTCGGCGCGGGCCAGGACCCCGGCCCCGAGCTGTCGGACGTGCTCGCGTTCGCCCGCACCGGCCAGCCGGGTTCGCTGATCAGCGCCAACATCATCGCGCTGGCCGAGTCGGACACGGTGACCACGAACGAACGGCTCCGCCAGGCCAGGACGTTCCGCGTCGCGCCCCGCACCAACCCGGCGGGCCGCGACTACTTCGGCGCGCACATCGCCTTGGAGCGCTTCAAAGCGCCGGCCCCGCGCCTGCACTTCCTCGACGACACCGACCGCACCGGCACGGTATACGTCGGGTACCTGGGCGCCCACCTGCCGACGTCGAAGACCAACTGAGCGAGAATCGCGCGCATGACGGAGAAACACCTGGCGTACTGCCGGATCGCGCGCGGCGAGCGGGTGCTGTTCCTCCGCCGCGCGGGCGGCGTGTTCCGCGCGGGCCAGTGGGAACTGCCGGGCGGCACCGCCGAGCCGGGCGAGCCCTTCGAGACGACCGCGGTCCGGGAAGCGGCCGAGGAAACGGGATTGCGCGTCCGGGTCACGGGTGAGCTGGGGCGCGCCGACTGGCCGGACATCGCGGGCCGGGACCTGCGGATCCACGCCGTCGTTTACGCGGCCGAAGAAACCGGCCCGGCCGAGGTCGTGCTCAACCCCGTGGAGCACGACGACTTCGCTTGGCTGACGCGGGCGCAGGCGCGGGAACTGCCGTTGCCGGACCACTTCCGCGAGGTCCTGGATCGGTAGCTCGGCCTCCGCCATAATCGGCCGGTGAGCGGGGATCCGGGTGTGGTGAACGCCGTCGGCGGCGTCGTTTCGGGATCCGTGTTCCAGGCGGGCACGATCACCGGCGACGTGCATTTCCACGACCACCGGCCGGTTTCCGGCGCGACTCCACCGGCCGGCCGCGTGCCCGCCGCGTCCGGGCTCTTCGTGGGCCGCACCGGCGAGCTGGACCGGCTGGAGCGGCTCCTGCGCGAGCCCGGACGGCCGGCGGTCGCGGTAGTGCACGGGATGGGCGGGGTGGGCAAGAGCACGCTGGTGGCGCGGTACGCCCGCCTCCACGCCGAGCGCTACGGCTTCACCTGGTGGATCACGGCCGACACCCCAGCCGCGCTGCAGGCCGGGCTCGCCGACCTCGCGGTGGCCGTCGACCCGGGCACCGCCGGGCTGCCGGTGCGCGAGCGTGTCGAGGTGGCGCTCCGCCGGCTCGCCGGCACCGACGGCTGGCTGCTCGTCCTGGACAACCTGACCACGCCCGCCGACGCCGACGAAGTGCTCACGCGGGTGTCCACCGGCACGATCGTGCTCACCAGCAGGCAGCGCACGGGCTGGCGCGGCACGCCGTCCGTCGCCGTGGACGTCCTCCCGGCCGGCGACGCGGAAGAACTGCTGACGCGCGTCGTCGCCGAGGACTGGCCGGACGCCGACGTCCCCGCCGCCGCGCGGTTGTGCGAGGAGCTGGGCCGGCTCCCGCTCGCGGTGGAGCAGGCCGGCGCATACCTCGCGCAGACGCGCATCACGCCGTCCGCCTACCTCGACCTGCTCGCCAGGTACCCCGCGCGGGTGTTCGCCGCGACCGCGGAGGGCGGCGACGCGCAGCGCACCATGGCGCGGGTGTGGCACGTCACCTTCGACCGCCTCGCGGACACCCCGGCGCCGGCCTTGCTGCGCCAGCTGGCCTGGTACGCCCCGGCCGGCATCGCGCGGCGGCTGTTCGACGACGAGGGGCCGGACACCCTCGACGCGCTGGGCAAGCTCCACGCCTTCAGCATGATCAAGCTGTCCGCCGCCGACATCACCGTCCACCGCCTGGTCCAGAGCGTCACGCGCACGCCGGACCCGGCCGATCCCCACCGGCAGCCCGACCTGATCGCGGCCGCGCTCGTCACAGCCAGCGGCAGGCTGGCGCGCCATCTCACCGGGCACAGCTACCGCGATCCGCGATCCTGGCCGCGGTACACGGAGGTGCTGCCGCACGCGCGGGCGCTGCTCGGCTTCGCCCCACCGGAGACCGACTCCGCCGGCACCCTCCGGCTCCTGAACGACGCCGGGAGCTTCCTGCGCGACCAAGGCGACTACGCGGGCGCCATCGAACTCCTGGAACGCTGCGTGCGCGGCAGCGGCCGGGTGCTCGGCGACCAGGACAGGTCGACGCTGGCGGCGCGCAGCAACCTGGCCGGCGCGTACCGCGAGACCGGCAGGCTGGACCGCGCCATCCCGATGTTCGAAGCGGTCCTCGCCGACGGCGAGCGCGTGCTCGGGCCGGACCACCCCGATCTACTGGCCGTGCGCAGCAACCTGGCGATCGCCTGCACGGCGACCGGAAACCTGCGGAAAGCCGTGCCGCTTTCGGAAGCCGCCGCCGCCCGGTGCGAGCAGGTGCTCGGCCTCGACCACCCGCACACGATCACGTGCCGCAGCAGCCTCGCCGCCTGTTACGAGTCGGCAGGCGATCTCGCGCGCGCCATCGCGCTCTACGAGGCCACGCTCGAGCAACGAGTCCGGATCTTGGGTCCCGAGCACCGCGACACCTTGCGGTCCCGCGCCAAGCTCGCGTCCGCACAGGCCGCCACCGGCAACCCGGCCCGCGCCGCCGAACTGCACCGGACGACGATCGCCGCCCTGGCGCGGACGCTGGGCGAGGACCACCCGCAGACCCTCGCCGCCCGCGACGAGCTCGCCGACTTCCAGCGCTCGATGGGCAAGCTCGCGGAAGCGATCGCGAGCTACGAGGCGACGCTCGAAGTCCGCACCCGGACAGCCGGGCCCGTGCACCCCGAGACGCTCACCACCCGGATGCAGCTCGCCGCGGCCACCGTGTCGGCGGGCCGGACGGGGGACGGGCTCGCCGAGCACCGGAAGATCGTCGCGGACTGCGAACGGGCGCTGGGCGGCGACCACCCGACGACGGTGAACGGCCGCGCGGTGCTGGCCGCCGCCCTGCGCCGGTCCGGCGACCTCACGGGCGCCGTCAGCGAGTACCGGCGGCTGCTGCCCGACGCCGAACGGATCCTCGGCCCGGACCACCCGAGCACGCTCGTGTGCCGCACGAACCTCGCGCACGCACTGGCGGACGCGGGAGACCTCACGAACGCGATCACGTTGCTGGACGCCACCGCGGCCGGCTTCGAGCGGGTGCTGGGACCCGCCCACCCGTCGACCTTGAGTGCCCGAAGCCAGCTCGCGTCGGCCTGGCTCACCGCCGGCGAGGTGGCGAAAGCGCTCGCCCTCAGCCAAGACGTCCGCGCCGACGCGGTCCGGGTGCTCGGCGACGACCACCCGGACGCGATCGGGTACCTCAGCGAACTCGCCGCCGCTCGGGAGCGGTCCGGTGACGTCGCCGGCGCGCTCCGGGACCACCGGGCCGCGCTCGCGGACGCGGAGCGCGTCCTCGGCGCGGACCACCCCCACACACTCACCCTGCGCAACAACGTCGCGAACGCCCACGAATCGGCCGGCGACGTGGCCAAGGCCATCCCGTTGCACGAGGCCCTCCTGGCCGACCGGATCCGCTTGCGGGGAAACGAAAACCCGGACACCATGAGCACGAGGAGCAACCTCGCCAACGCCTACCTGACCGCCGGCCGCGTCGGCGAAGCCGCGGCGATGGCCGAGGCGGTGACCGCCGACCTGACCCGGCTCCTGGGTCCCGACCACCCCGACACTCTCGTCGCCCGCAACACCCTCGCCCGGACCTGTCTGCGGGGCGGCGACCCCGCCCGGGCGTCACAGCTGCTGACCGGCGTCCTCGCGGATCGACGGCGCACCCTGGGCGACGAGCACCCCGACACCCTCGTGTCCCTTGCGGACCTGGGCTCGGCCCGGCTGTCCGAAGGCGACACCGCCAACGCACTCACCCTGCTTCGGCGCGCGCGGGACGGCTTCGAGAAGATGCTGGGGCCCGCCGACCCGCAGTTGAGAGCGCTGCGGGACCGCATCGACCGGCTCACGGGCGAAGGGAGCTGAAACCGTTGGCCCGACTGCACGTCGGCTGTGCGATGTGGACCCACAAGGCGTGGCCCGGCCGGTTCCTGCCGCCGGCTCTGCCGCCCAAGGAGCGCCTGCGCGCCTACGCGGGCTGGTGCAACGCGGTCGAAGGCAACACGACGTTCTACGCGACCCCGGCCCGCGCGACGGTCGGGACGTGGGCCGAGCAGACCGGCCCCGGCTTCCGGTTCGTGGTCAAGCTCCCGAAGGTCGTCACGCACGAGCGCCGCTTCCTCGGCGTCGAGGCGGAGATGCGCGCGTTCCTGGACGCGATCGAGCCCCTCGGCGACCGCGCGGTCCTGTGGACCCAGCTCCCCGGCTCGTTCGCCCCCACCGACGTCGACGCCCTCGCCCGCTTCCTGCGCCGTCTTCCAGCCGGCCTCCGCCGGGCGGTGGAGGTGCGTCACCCGTCGTTCTTCACCGACGCCGCATCGACGTCGTTGCTGGAGGGAACCCTGGCGGGTGCGGACGCGGAGTGGGTTCCGTTCGACACCACGGTGTTCTTCCAGAGCCCGCCGATCAGTGCGGCGGAACAGGAGGCGTGGGCGAAGAAACCCCGGCTGCCACGGCGCACCCGGGCGTTGACGGACCAGCCGATCGTCCGGTACCTGGGCCGCGATTCCGTCGAGGAGACGGTGTCGGGGTGGACGCCTTGGGTCGAGGCGGCCGCCGCTTGGCTGCGCGAGGGCCGGTCACCGACGGTTTTCGTGCACACGCCGGACAACGACGAGGCTCCGGCGCTGGCCCGTCGTTTCCACGAGGAGGTGCGAGCGCTCGTGCCGGACCTGGAGGCACTGCCCGAGCCGGAGCCGATCGAGCCGGCGACGCTGTTCTGAGCTCAGCCCAGCACCGTGCCCGAGTTCGCGGTGTTTCGCTTGCGCTTGCGGGAAAACGCACCCAGGTCGATCTCCAGGCCGGTGCGCGGGGCCCGGAACCGGACGGGCGCCGCGTCGTGGTCGGCGCCGTTCTCCACCTGGTCGATCAGCTCCGTCATCAGCTGCCCGACGACCGGCGCGTTCTTGAACTGGTTGCCGCTCGTCCCGATCGCGACGTAGAAGCCGTCGAGGTCGGTGCGGTCGTAGATCGGGGTCCAATCGTCGGCGACGTCGTAGACGCCGACCACGCCGCGCGCCCGGTTGGGCACCGCCAGGCCGGGCAACCGCCGCGCGGCCCGCGTCACCTGAGCCTCGAAGACCGCGGCCGTCGGGTGGATGTCGACGGCGTCCGGGTCGTCGGTCCACTGCATCGGATCACACTCCGGTTCCGTGCCGCCGACGAGCAGACCTCCTGCCTCACCGCGGAAGTAGGTGCCCAGGTCCATGTCCGCCACCACCGGCCCGCGATAGCCCTCCCGGACCGGCACGTGCGCCACTTCCTGCCGCATCGGGCGCACCCCGACCGTGAAGCCGGAACCCACGCCGACCAGCCGGTTCACCGCGCCCGACCACGGACCGGCCGCGTTGACCACGACAGCGCAGGGAATCCGGGTGCCGTCGGACAATCCCACCGACGTCACGCGCCCGCCGGTCTGCTCCACCGCGGTCACCGTGCTGCGGAAGCGGAACTCCGCCCCGCACGCCGAAGCCGCGGCGGCGAGGTTCACGGCGGCGAGGCCCGGGTCCGAGACGTAACCGGCATCCGGGGTGTAGACGCCACCGAGCGAGTCTTTCGCGTCCTCCCAGAATTCCTCGTCGTCAAGCCGCTTCGGCGGCCAATAGCGGCCGGCGTCGATACCCGGGACGCGCTCGGCCAACATCGTGCCGTCCCATTCCTCGTAGGGAACACCGATCTCGTCGAACAACGGAAGCCAGGACGAACGCGGAGCCGCGTCGACGTCCAACATGACCAGCCCGCTCTTGCGGAACACCGCGAGGTCGCCGACGTCGTGCCCGAGGTGGCCGGCCCAGTCGAGCCAGCCGAAGTGCGCCTCCCACGCCATCGCCACCCCGGCGGTGGTGGAGAAGTTGAAGCGGACGACCGCACTCGACGCCGAGGTTGACCCCTGGCCGGCTCCCGCGGCCCGGTCGAGCACGACGACCCGGTGCCCCGCCCGGGCGAGCTCGAGGGCGATCGACGCACCGATCACCCCGGCCCCGATCACGACCACGTCGGCACTCCGGCGTTCACCGGGCACGGCAGGTCCTGAGGTAGCTGAGGAACGAGGCCTGCAGGCCGGTCACGTGCGTCTCGCGCAGCACCGCGCTGGTGACGCCCCGGCCGGTCAGGCGGTGCAGGACGGTGGCCGCGTTCTTCGCGAGGTTCTGGTAGACGGCCAGGTCTCCGAGCAGCTCCCGGTCGTTGACGGTCAAGTGGAGCTTGGCGGCGGGCACGCTGTCACCCAGTTTTTCGAGCATCGCGAAGATCTGGCTGTCTTCACCGACGACACCGGGACTGCCGGCGCCGATGCTCTCGAAGAGCGTGGTGCCGGTGAGCCAGGTGTAGAGGCTGAAGAGCCCGCCGTAGGAGTAGCCGAAGAGACCGTGACCGCTCGCGGCCGTGCCGTAGTCGCGCTCGATCCGCGGGTGCAGTTCGGCGGTGAGGAAGTCCAGGAACGCGTCGGCGTGGGTTTCGCGCAGCTCGGCGAGGTAGGCGTCGGCTTCCTCGCGGGTCATCGCGCCCGTGCGGATTCCCGTCTCGACGGCGTCGACGAACTCCTGGGCGATGGGCTCGCCGGGTGGCACGAGATCCCTGTTGCGCAGCCGGGCCCAGTGCTGCGCGTCCTCGCCCGCGTAGCCGACGCTGACTTGGAGGTAGGGCCGGATCTGCTGCATGGGGTCTTTCTGGGTGACGATGAGCGGAGCCGTCTGGCCCACGGCCCAGTTGCCGTCGAGCACGTACACGACCGGCACTCGTGTCGTGGCGGGGTCGTAGCCCGGCGGCGCGGTGACCCAGACGCCGTAGTCGTGCCCCCTGCCGGAACGCAGCTCAAAGTAGTCGGTGTCGGCGAGGCAGCCCTGCCACATGGTGCTCATCGAAGGTCCTTCACGATTCGGCCGGCCTGCAGAACGAGGACGGCATTGGCGGGATCGGCGAACAGCTCCGGGTCTTCGACCGGGTTTCCGTTCCACAACACGAGGTCTGCCTGCGCGCCGGGAGCGATGACACCGACCTGCCCGGCCAGGCCGAGGATCTCGGCGTTGGTCTTGGTGGCCGCCACGAGAGCGGCCATCGGTGTTTCGAGCTTCGCGCGCAGCCTGAGCTCTTCGCCCCGGCGCTGCTGAGCCGGCCCGATGAGATCGGAGCCCAGCCCGATCCGCACCCCGGCTTCCTTGGCGACGGCGAGCGCCTCGGCCATCCGCTCGCGAACACCCAGCACCCGATCGCGGGTCGACGCGTCGAGGCCCGCACCCGCGGTGTCGTGCAGCAACTGCTCGACGACGGCGAACGTGGGCACGAGGGCGACGTCGTGCGCGGCCATCAGGGTGGCCGTGGGCTCATCCAGGTCGGTGCCGTGCTCGACGCAGCGCGCGCCAGCCTCGACCGCGTTCCGGATGCCGTCGTTGTTGTGGGCGTGCACCGTCACGTAGGTGCCGCGCGCCTCGGCTTCCTGGACGGCGACGGCGATCTCCTCGACGGTGAACTGGGTGTCGGTCAGCCGGTCGTGCGCGCCCACCACGCCGCCGGTCACGCAGAGCTTCAGGAAGGAGGCACCGCGGCGGAAGGCCTCGCGCACGTTGCGCCGCAGCTCGTCCGCGTTGCCGGACATCGTGGACAGGGCGCACAGGCCGGGCAGGTGGTGGCTGTTCCACAGCTCGGTGGGTTCCCACTCGGCGCCGTAGTAGCCGTGCCCGCCGAGCTGGCACTGGACCGGCCCGCACGACAGCACGCGCGGCCCCCTGACCTTGCCCTTCGCGATCGTGGTGACGAGTCCGCCGTCGATCCCGCCGGTGTCCCGGACGGTGGTGAAGCCGGCGTCGAGCGTCGCGCCGGCCGTGGCGAAGATGTCCGCCGCGAGCTCGGCGGCGCTGATCCGGAACGAGAACTGCGGCTGGATCGGGCTCGACAGTCCCAAGTGGACGTGGGCGTCGATCAGGCCGGGCGTCATCGTCAGCCCCGTGGCATCGAGGCGCTCGCCGGAGCCACCGTCCCGGGTGATGCGCCCGTCTTCGATGCCGACGTCGATGTCGACCGGGTCGCGACCCGTTCCGTCGACGACCGTCGCGCCGACCACTTGAAACCGTCCCACGAGTCGTTCCCTCCACTGGCGCATCTCTTTTCCAATGGATAAACTGTGGGAGTGATCCTGTCAAGCACGGAACCCAACGGCGCCGCCCGCGAGCGCCTGCTGGCCCGGCTCCTCGACGCCTTCGGCGAGGACCTTCCCGCACCGGAGGTGTCGCTCCGCGAGATCGCCGCCAGGGCCGAGACCAGCCACGCCCTCCTGCGCTACCACTTCGGATCTCTCCCGGGCGTCCTGGCGGCCATGCTCAAGGAGCAGCGCTCCCGGGACAACGAGGTGCTGCTCGAGGCCGCCAGGGAAGGCACTTTCGACGACCTCGTGACGGCGATCTGGCGGGCGTACACCCGCCCGGAGCAGCTGTCCCGGATCCGCGGCTTCTTCCACGTCGTCGGCCTCGCCGCGTACCGCCCGGAGGACTTCCGCGAGTTCATCGACTCACTCGACGACCTGACCAAGATGCTGGCGTCGCTCGCGGAACGGGAAGGCCTCGACGCCGGGGAAGCATTGACGTTGGCCACGGTCACCGTCGCCGCGATGCGTGGCTTGCTCCTGCAGGAGGTTCTGACGCCGACAACGCGCCCGGCGGACGCGGTCGCCTTGCTGCTGCGCATGAGCAAGGCCCCGCGTTGAGCCCCTGGGCCGCCCGAAAACCCGCGCTCGCCGAGGAGTCAGCCGAGGGCCGCCAGCACGGGAACCACGACCCGCCCGCCCGGGACATCCATCGTGAACTCGGCGTCGGCCAGGAACTCCGGAACCGCACCCCAGTCGTCGAAATAGCGACGGCCGAAGTAGAAGAGGGCCAACGGCTCGGTCACCTCGACCGGACGTTCTTCCCCCACAAAAGAAAGATCCTCCCCGGCCGTACTGATGAACCCCAAGTAGGTATCGGCGACCTGGCCGACCACACCGACAAGGCGGGCCAGGTGCTCGACACCACGTCTTCCGGCGCGGACCACATCGGTGAGCAGGACGTCGTACGCGATCTCGACCATCCCGTCGGACTCCACGGTCACCGCGGCCGAGAAGCCGTCCCGTCCCGCTTCGACCGTCCGGTCGGCCGGCTCGGACACGCCGAACTCCGCGCCGCGCAGGGCTTCCACCAGCTGGGCGAGATCGGCCGGCGCCCCGTCGTACGGCAGGCCGATGTAGTGCACCAGGTCGATCATGTCGGCAGTCCCATCGTGGCTCAGAAGACGGCTTCTTCGTACCGTGCACCGGCTTTGGTGATCGCGTCGAGTATTTCCCGCGGCACCTTGGAAACGGGCTGGGGGAAGACGAACACCACGTCGGCTCCGGGCCAGCCCGCGCGGTGTTTCGCGGCTTGGGCGGCGAACTTCTTCACCTCGGAGTTCAACGCCATCGCCCTGATCCTTTCGAGCGTCTTCAACGTTTTCTCGTTCGCCAGTTCCCTGGCCGTGAACGGCCTGGTGAGCAACCACTTTTCGTAGTCCACGAACTTGACGTCGAAGACCCGGCTGCCACGGGCGATGACGATGTCGACGCCCTTCACCATCCCCCGGCCGGGGACGAAGAACTGTTCGGCGATCATCGTCACGTCCGCGCCCTCGTCCAGCAGGCGCCGGGTGAAGCGCAGCTCTCCGATGGCACCGCGCAGCGTAGTGCTTCCGCTCGCGAGGTCCGCGAGCAGGTTCTCGGCGCCGGGGATGTCGCGGACCCGGTTGAACAGGGGCAGCACCTCGTCCGCGTTCCTGCCGAGCTGCTCGATCGCACGGTCCAGGTACGGCGTGAACCGCGGATCCCGCCGCAGGGAAGCGATGATCCTGCGGGTCGCCGCCGCGAGGTGGCCGAGTGGGTCGTAGTCGGGGTCGACCACTCTGCGGCTGGCGATCAGGTACAGCGCATAGTGGCCCGGGATCGCTCTCGGTTCGGCTTCGAAGCGCTTGATCCAGCGGAACGTCGCCTTGAGCGCGGTGAGCTGGGCGAGCACGACCGGCACCGGCGCGCCCGCCCGCTCGTTCGCCGCGGCGATGCCCTTCGCCGCGAGGAGGGCGGCTGGGAGTTCGGCGGCGTGCTCGAGGAGGTCGTCGCCGCGGCCGGCGGCTCGTTCCTCCGGGCCCGCGATGCCGTAGGACGTCCGCAGGTAAGCCAGGAACTTCTGGAAGATCCATTCGACGCCCGCGGCGATCCGCTTCATCGCCGGGTTTGTGGCCGCGAACTCCCGGACCATCCGCAGGATCCGCGTGACCCGCGGCAGCAGCGACCCCAGCGCCGAAAGCAGTTCGGCGGCACGGGTCGCCGCTCTGGTGAGCAACGCCGCGACGCGCTCGATGACCGGTTTCGCCGCGTAACCGCCCGACGTGAGGACCGTCAGGGTGACTTCGAAGACGATGACGCCCGTGACGTACCCGATGGACTCGCCGAGCTTGCGGTCCGGCTGGCGCAGGAACTTCATGACGCTGTCGAAGACCTGGGACCCGGCCGAGCGGGCGGCGCGGGCGATCTGGTCCATGACGCCGCGGACCAGCTGGATGATGCGCCGCACGTCGATCGGGCCGGCGAAGAACGTCCGCACGGCCGGCCAGATGTCGTTCTTGATGTCGTCCCAGGTGCGCAGGATGGCGGCGACGAGTTCCCGGAGGGCCGGTGGCAGGCCGCGGACGACCGTCTTCACCAGCCACGCGATCGCGTGGCCGACGAGCTTCGCGATGTCCCACAGCAGCACGAACGGTCCGCTGATGCCGTCCCACACGCCCTTGAGCAGGCCGAGGCCGTACCCGACCGTGAAGTCCCAGCTGCCTTCGGTGGCGATCCTGGCGAACCGGTCCGCCAGCTCCTCCAGCTTGCCGAGGCTTTCGGTTTCGAGAGCCCGGTCGACGAAGCCGATCAGCGCCTCCCGGATGACTGTGCCGAGCGGGCCGAGGAGGGTGACGGGCATGAGCTTGAGCGCGCCCTTGACGATGGTGAGCAGGAACCGCAGGATCGGCCGCCGCATGCACGAGGGCAGCGCGCGCCACGCCGCGCCCTCGATGAGCCCCGCGATGCCGAAGGGGTTGGTCACGACGGAGATGACCTTCTTCAGCACGGTGACCAGCAGCGACCCGAGCCGCTTCAGGTGCGTCAGGCCGGTGCCGAGAAGTTCGCTCAGCGGGAACACGTTCCGGTTGACCCAGTCGAGCAGCCCGGCGGCCTGCTGCCCCAGCCAGTCCACGAGTTCCCGCAGGGGCCCGAGGATCGGCGCGGTGAGCTCGCCTGCCAGCCGCTGGAGGTCCTGCCACGCCGTGCCGAGCACGCCGCCCAGCCAGGCCGTCCCTTCCTTGATCTTGCCGGCGACCGTGCCGACGCCGTTGATCAGCGGCGGCAGGATGTCGTCGACCAGCGCCTTGCGCATCCGCACGAGCGCGCCGGGCTCGCGCAGGTTCTCCCACAGCCACCTCGCGCCCTTGACCACGCCGTAGGCCGCCGCGCCCGCCGCGAGGAACGGGCCGGCCGGGGACAGCAGCAGGAACACGCCACCGGCGATCTTCAACGGCGTGGCGATCGGGCCCAGCTTGGCCTTGAGCCAGTCCCACGCCTCCTGCGCGCGGGCCTGGACCCACTGGATGATCCCGTTGCGGCCCTCGGGCCCGTCGCCGATGCCGATGACGTCCTTGAGCCAGTCCCACGCGGCGCCGACGGTGTCGCGGATCGGCTGGGTCTTGTCCCACAGCCACCGCGCGACCTGCTGGATCTTCCCCCAGACCGCCGACCCCGCCCGGCCGAGCAGGTCGGCCACCGGCGCGCCGAGCCGGTCCCACAGCCCGCCGAGGAACTTCCCCGCGCCGCTCGCCAGGTGCTTGAGCTCGCCCAGCGCCCCGGCTTCGGCCGTGTCGATCCCGTCGACGACGTGGGTGATGCGGTCGGCCGCGCCGGACAGCACCACGCAGCTGGTGCTGACGACCTTCGCGACGCCCGTGCGCATCCAGCCGAGCAGCACGCCGAAAACGCGCTTGAGCACGTCGACCGCGCCGCCCAGGGCCCGGACCGGCGCGGTCAGCACGGCGAAGAGCGAGCGCATCGCGTTGGCCAGCTGGTCCCGCAGCCAGTTCCCGACGCCTTGGCGCAGGATCGGGACCAGCTCGGGGGCGAACCGTTCCAGCAGCGACCAGCCCTGGTCGGTGAGGAACCGCCCGACGGCGCCCACCTTGCGGCGGAACCACGCCCCCACACCGGATTCCTCGCGGGTGCCGGCGGGCGGCCCGGCGAGTGACGTGGCGACGGCGGAGTTCCCGACCGTCTCCTGGGCGTCGCCGCCCAGCAGGGCAGCGGCGGAAGCGGTGCCCGAGCCCAGGCTCCGTGCGGTGGCCGCGTTGCCGGCGCCGCTCGTGGGCGCCGGAGCGGTCC
>NZ_JAAGNB010001850.1:0-906 GCF_010550475.1 Amycolatopsis sp. SID8362 | reverse complement strand
GATCAGCAACCGCGAAACGGCCGCGTTCATCGCCAGCGCGATGCTGCTGTCCCTGTGCGGCGGGCAGGACGCCCGGCTCGGGATCAGCGCGGCGGGCCAGATCGCGGCGCGCCTCGACGCCGGCGGGCCGGACGCCGTCTGGCCGCTGCTGTGCATGACCTACCTCGCCGAGGCGGGCAGCAGGCTGGGGCCGCCCCCGGAGTTCCGCGACTTCGAGGAGCAGTGGGCGCCGCTGACCGACCCGGCGGCGCAGCGCAGCCGCTCGGCGCTGCTGGCGCTCGACGCCGTCCGCAGCGGCGAGTCGGCGCAGGACGCGCTCGGGCACTTCGCCGACGTGATGACCGGCGACGACGGCGAGCTGTTCGAGCAGCACTACTTCTTCACCCTCGCCACCGCGGTGCTCGCCGACGAACCCGCCCACGTCGACCGGCTGTGCCGCGTCCTCGACGTCGAGCGCGAGCCGTGGGACGTGCACGTGCCGCACGGTGCGCTGCCCACCCTGGCTCGGGGGATCGCGCTGCAGGCCAGCGGCGACCTGCAGCGCGCGAGCGTCCACTTCGAATCGCTGCTGCGCCGCTTCGACGAGCGCGGCGGCACGACGACGTGCCCGGTCGGCGTGCTGTGCGCGGCGAAGCTCGTCGAGTGCTGGGTGGACCTGGGCCGGTTCGAGGCGGCGACGTCGCTGCTGGACCGGATGGACTTCGTGGCCAGCCAGGGCCTGTTCACGCACACGTACCTGCTGTACGCGCGGGGGCGCCTGCGCGTCGCGACCGGGTACACCCGCTTCGGGTTCGAGGACCTGCTCAGCTGCGGGCGGCGGCTGGCCCACCACGGCATGCGGTTCCCGGGGTTCGTGCCGTGGCGCGCGCACGCCGCGCGGGCCGCGCTCGCGCTCGGGCAGGCCGA
>NZ_JAAGNB010001792.1:0-1575 GCF_010550475.1 Amycolatopsis sp. SID8362 | reverse complement strand
CGGGCGCGGTCAGGCCGACCGAGCCGGGGCCGTAGTCCGCCCGGCGCCACCGCGCGCCGTGCCGCGACTCGATGGTCGTGGTGCCCGCGCCGACCACCACGATCGTCTGCTCGTCGGCGGGCGGCAGGTCGAGCTCGGCTTCCGGGGCGTTGTCGAGCAGCCGCACGAGCACCGCGGACCAGCCGTTGTCCCGGCGGCTGCAGAGCCGGACGCGGGCCGCGCTTCCGGGATCGAACGTCACGCCCCGACCCTAGATCCGGGGTTCGAATTTGAACAGCGGGTACCGTTGACCACATGGGTGGTCCGCTGAACACGCAGGAGAAGCGCGCCTGGAACGCGTTCCGCAGCAGCTTCACCCTGCTCCACCAGCGGATGGACCAGCAGCTCAAGCGCGACGCCGGCCTGTCCCACCTCCAGTACGAGATCCTCGCCCGGCTCGGCGCGGCCCCGGGCCGCGAGCTGCGGATGGCCGAGCTGGCGTGCGCGGTGTCCAACTCCAAGAGCGGGCTGACCTACCAGATCGGCCAGCTGGAGCAGACCGGGCTCGTCCGGCGCCGGGCGTGCGAGAGCGACGTTCGCGCCGTCTACGCGGTGCTGACCGACGAGGGCGCGGACCTGCTGGCCCGGGCCACGCCCGGGCACGTCGCCCTCGTGCGGGAGCTGCTGCTCGACGTCCTCACGCCGGACCAGCTCGGCGCGCTGGCCGACGGCCTCGGCGAGGCGAACCGCCGCATGCTGGCGGCCGGCGACTGCCCCGGACGTTAGGCTGCGGGAATGGCTTCCCGGGACGCGACCGACGACGAAGCCGCGGCGCGCCCCGGCGGCCGTCCCCGCGACGCGGCGCTCGACGAAGCGATCATCCTGGCCACCCGTGCGCGGCTGGTCCGCGACGGCTACTCGCTGATGACCATCGGCGACATCGCGGCGGACGCGAACGTCAGCCGCCCGACGCTGTACCGCCGGTGGCGCACCAAGTTCGACCTGGTCGTGGACGCGCTGGACTACGGTTTCCGCAAACAGCGCGATTCGTACACTGTGGACTTGAGCGGGCTGGCGCCGCGGGAGGCGTTCACCGAAGCCGTCCGGCGGCTGGACCCGGGGTACTTCAACCCGGACGCCATGGTGCTGATGGGCAACTTCGCCGGCGAGGCGATCCGGACCCCGGAGCTGCTCGGGATCCTCCGCGAGCACGCCGTCGAACCGCGGGTCGCGCTGGTCGAGAGCGTGCTGACCGAGCTGCAGGCGAGCGGCGCGGTCCGGGACGACGTCGACAAGCACACCATCGCGACCCTGTGCCTCGGCAGCTACTTCGCCGCCTTCTACCGCGGTGACGACAAGGCCGGGATCCCCGCCGCCGTCGTCTCGGTGCTGTGGCCGGCGATCGCGGCGCCACCCGCCTGACCGGCGCCGACGCGGTTCACGCAACCATTCGGGGCTCCCGCCCGTGTATCAGGGGTGTGAGGACTTCTTCGCAACGACGGCGGCTCTTCCGGCCGCGGGCGACGGCCGTCGCGGTACTGGCCGGCGCCGGGCTCGCGTTCGCGCACACCACCACGGGGCTGACGGTCACCGGCC
>NZ_JAAGNB010001745.1:0-954 GCF_010550475.1 Amycolatopsis sp. SID8362 | reverse complement strand
CAGCGGGTCGACCAGCGCGGCCAGCGCCGCGGCCCGTTCGGCGCGCCGCTCGGCGGCGACGTCCTCTTCGGCCGCGCGCAGCAGGGCGTCCTCGGCGGATTCCTCGGCCGGCTCCGGCACATCGATCCCGGCGTCGGCGCGGACGCGGTGCAGGAAGCCGAACAGCCGCAGGGCCGAGACGCAGTCGTCCTCGGTGTCCTCGGCGATCCGGCGCAACACCTCCTCCGCGCGCTCAGGCTCGCCGGACCGGTCGAACGCCAGGTACTCCTCGTACTCCTCGACGTCCGACACGGCGGTCTTGGTGCGGGCGCCGGGCTGGTAGAGCGGCTCGAGGTGGCGGATCGAGTACGACCGCTGCGACACGCGCAGCGCCTTGCGCACGACCGCGTGCAGGTCGACGACCGCGCCGCTGCGCAGCAGGTGGTCGACGGTCTCCTCGCGGGTGCCGTGCACGGCCGCGAGCCGCTTGATCGCGGTCACCTCGTAGGGCGCGTAGTGGTAGACGTGCGAGCCGGGGTGCTCGGCGACGCGCGCGGCGGCGAAGTCGACGAACTCCTCGAAGGCGCGCTTTTCCTGGGCGCGGCTGTGCGCCCAGAACGCGGTGAACCGCCGGTCTTCGTCCTCGGTGACCGCGCCGAAGAGGTACTCCAGCCCTTCGCCGGCGAGGGCGTGCGGATCGCCGGCCAGATCGATAAACACGTCCCCCGGCGCGGGTGCCGGCAACGCGGCCAGCTCCTCGGGGCCGACGACCTCGTAGCTGATCTCGCCGGTGGCGTCCTGCCGGACCTGCAGCGCGGCCTGGGCGCGCAGGGTCGCGAACGCCGTCACGGACAGGTCCCGCGGCCGGTCGCCCGGCCCGGCGGCGGCCAGCGCGTCGATCGAGCCCAGCCCAGCGGCGGTCAGCTTGCGCCGCTGGTCACCGCGCATCCCGGCGACGAGCGAGAGGTCGCGGTC
>NZ_JAAGNB010001690.1:0-1029 GCF_010550475.1 Amycolatopsis sp. SID8362 | reverse complement strand
CGGCTGCGCGCGGACACCGAGGTGATCGGCGCCCGCGTCGAAGGCGGCCGGCTGACCGGGATCCGCGTACCCGGCGAAGTCCTCGACGCGGACGTCGTCGTGAACGCGGCGGGCCCGTGGGCCGGGGAGGTGTCAGCGCGGCTCGGCGCCCCGGTCGCCGTCCGGCCGCGCCGCGGGGAGGTGCTGGTGACCACCCCGATGCCCGGCGTGGTGCGGCACAAGGTCTACGACGCCGACTACGTCGGGGCGGTCGGCACCGGCAGCGGCGACCTGCAGACCTCCGCCGTGGTCGAGTCGACGCGCGGCGGCACCGTGCTGATCGGCTCGTCGCGCCGCCGGGTGGGCTTCGACGACGCGATCCGGCCCGAAGTACTCGGCGCCATCGCGGCCAAGGCCGTCCGGCTGTTCCCCGCCCTCGCCGACGCGGCGGTGATGCGGGCCTACGGCGGCTTCCGGCCCTATGTGGACGATCACCTGCCGGTGCTGGGCGAGGATCCCCGGCTCGGAAACCTTTGGCACGCAACGGGACACGAAGGCGCGGGCATCGGCCTGAGCGTCGGCACCGCACGCCTGCTGCGCGAGCTGCTCACCGGGGACGAGCCGTCGATGCCGGTCGAAGAGTTCACTGTGGACCGTCCGGCGGTGGTCGCGTGAGCCTCGAAATCACCGTCGACGGCGAACGCGTGCCGGGCGTCGAAGGCCAGACCGTGGCGGCCGTCCTGCTGGCGGCCGGGCGGCGGTCCTGGCGCACCACGCGGTCCGGCGCGCCGCGCGGCGTGTTCTGCGGGATCGGCGCCTGCTTCGACTGCCTGCTGACCGTGAACGGCGTCCCCGACGTCCGCGCCTGCCGCCGTCGCGCCGTGGACGGCGACGAAATCCTGACCCAGTCCCGGGAGGACGCGTGACGCGGGTGGTCATCGTCGGCGCCGGGCCCGCCGGGCTCGCGGCCGCCGAACACGCGGTGCGCGCCGGGGCCGACGTCACGATCCTGGACCAGTCCGACGCACCGGGCGGGCAGTACCACCGGCA
>NZ_JAAGNB010001633.1:0-10830 GCF_010550475.1 Amycolatopsis sp. SID8362 | reverse complement strand
TGTCCGGCTCGAAGCCGGCGACGACGTCGGGAGCCTCGCGCGGCGGCTCGGTGAACACCCCGCCGACCTGGCGATCGACCCGGTGTGGGGGCTCCCGGCCGCCGCGGCACTGCACGCGCTGCGCCCGGGCGGGCGCCTGGTCAACCTGGGCAGTTCCGCCGGCGAGCAGAGCCCGCTCTCGTCGGCCGTGCTGCGCAGCCGGTCGCTGCGCGTGCGGGGTTACACGAACAACGAACTGAGCGCGGACGAGCGCCGCGACGCGCTCCTGACGGTGGTCGGGCACGCGCTGACCGGTGCCCTCACCGTCGACTACGCGCGGGTCGCGTTGCAGGACGCGGCCCGCGCGTGGACCCGCCCGGGCCGCGTGGTCCTAGTTCCCTAGGCCGGCGTAGCCGTCGACGGCGAGGCGCTTGCCGATCTGGTCGTAGACGGCCTGGTCGTCGGGGGCGACCGTGGCGAGACCGTCGACGTACCGGTTGAACAGGCAGAACGACGCCGCGATCAGCACGGTGTCGTGGATCTCGACGTCCGTGGCGCCCTCGGCGCGGGCGGCGGCGACGAGCTCGTCGGTGACCGCGCGCCCGGTTTCGCGGACTGCGAGGGCGATCCACAGCAGCGCCTTGATCTTCGGCGACACCGGGGCGTCGTCGATCCCGCCGCACGCGGCGTCAACCACCGCGCGGCCGCCGTCGAGGGTTTCGGCGGCCGCGGCGGCGTGGCTGCCGGTGCAGAAGCGGCACTCGTTGCCATTGGACACCACGGCCGCGATCAGCTCGCGCTCGCCGACGGTGAGGGAGTTGGGACCGCGCAGCAGCACCTCGGCCAGCTGCCCGAGCGGCGCCGCGGTCTCCGGCCGGTAGGCGAACAGGGCCGAGATCCCGGGCAGGGCCGGGTCGAGCGGGATGTGCGGCATCGGTCCTCCTGGCTGGGGGCGAAAGATCCTCGCCGCGAGTCTTTCGCCCCGCGGCGGCCCGGCCAACCTCCGCTTTGCGCAACCGGGCCACCGCCGGACGTCTCAGCTGATGCTGAAGTCGTCCGCGTAGAGGGCGCTCTGGCCGTACCAGCCGTGGACGTAGACCGTCACCGCGCCCGACGCGCCGGTGGTGAAGGGCACCGACAGCTGGGTCCAGCCGCTGCTGGAGGTCCAGGTGCTCGCGCTGGCTCCGCCGCGGACGCCGACGTAGGCGTAGCTGCCCTGGACCCACGCCTTGAGCGTGTACGCGTGGTTGGGGGCGAGGGTGACGTTCTGCGCCGCTTCGCCGGTGGCCGAGGCGGTGGGCACGACCTGCAGCGCGTGCGTGCCCGAGTGGGCCGGGGACGCGACGATCGCGTCGCCCGCGGCGCTCCACGGGCTCAGCGCGCCGGTTTCGAAGCCGCCGTTGACGACGCCGCCGGCGGGCGGGGTGCCGTTCACGGTGAGGGTGAAGGTGGCGCTGTGGCTGCCGGAGGTGGCGGCGCCGGTGACGGTCAGCGGGTAGACGCCGGGGACGGCCGCGGTCGTGGTGCTCACCGACAGGGTCGCGGTACCGCCCGCGGTCACCGTGCCCGGGCTGACCGACGCCGTGACGCCGGCGGGCGCGCCGGTGACCGACAGCGCGACCTGCTGCGCGGAGCCGGACGTCACCGCGGTGGTGATGGTGGCGGTGGCGGACTTGCCGGGGTCGACGGCGGCCGAGGCCGGGTTCGCGGTGACGGAGAAGTCGTTGCCGGGCACGGAGGTGCCGCCGGTGAAGGGTTCGAAGGCGTGGCTGAAGAACCAGGTGTCCTGGGCGATGCCGGAGCAGTTGTCCGCGGCGGCGCCGCCGGGGCAGCTGCCGTTGTCGCGCTGGAGGGCCCAGAAGGAGATCTCGTTGATGCCCTTCGAGACGGCCCAGTTGTAGACGGTCGCAGCGTCGGCGGTGGTGAACGTCTCGGCGGGGCCGAAGTCGTCGACGCCGATCATCTCGGTGACTCCGACGCTCGCCCACAGCTGCGCCTGCGTCTTGCCCGGGTAGAGCGCGGCGAGCTGGGAGACCAGCCCGGTGGCGGCGGTCTGGGTGTCGGTGGCCATCTGGTGGGCGGCGTTGTCGTAGTAGTCGAAGGTCATCAGGTTGACGACGTCGACGCGGGTGCCGTTGCTGACGGCGTTGCGCAGCACGGCGAGGCCGCTGTCGGCGAGGCCGTGGGTGGTGGTGGGCAGGGTGTAGGAGATCTGCAGGGACCGGCCGCCGGCGGCGGCCCAGTCCTGGACCTTCTTGATGGCCTTGTTGCGGCGGTCGATGCCGGCGGAGTTGGTGAGGGAGTTGTCCTCGATGTCCATGTCGAGGCGCGGGACGTCGTAGGTGGTGATCACGGCTTCGTAGGCGGCGGCGATGGAGTCGACGCTGGTGCAGCTGTCGGCGATCTCGGTGCCGGTGTTGTCGGCGGTGTAGCCGCCGAAGGACGGGATGACGTCGCCGCCGCGGGAGCGGATCGTGGCGATGTCGGCGCCGAACGTCGAGTTCGCGATCGGCATCCCGGTGTCACCGTTCCAGTAGACGGTGCAGGAGCCCTTGGTGGCGGCCTGGATGAACGCCATGGTCAGGTGCTTGGCGCTGGACTGCTGGGCCAGCGCGGCCGGGCTCTCCCCCGTCCAGGCTTCGAAGTAGGGCGCGAACACGTGCGCGGGCAGCGGCGTGGCGGCCTGCGCGGTTTCGGCGGCGGTGACCAGCGAACCGGCCGAAACCGCCAGCGCGGCCAGGAAAACGGACATTCGGGCGGGGAAACTGCGTCGTCGCATCTAGCGCTCCAGAGCCGGCGGGGAACCGTGCCGCGGCGGTGCACGGGGGAATGCCTTCAGGATTGGATCAGACCAATCCTGGCGTCAAGGTCTAGACCACTAAACCGGCCGGATGGCCGCCGCCGTTGCGCCTGGCCGGAAAAGTCCCGTTCCCACCCGATCGTGACCATGTCCCCCGACTAACGATCGTGACAAAAACGTTCCAACACCCCGGATCTCCCGGTAGCGTGCGCGTCCATGCGGGTGACATGGGGGAAGATTGGACAACGCAGAGTGACCAAACCGTGGCGGGCCGCCCCGAAGGCCGCGCTCTCCAGCCCGCTCACGCTGATCGTGGCCGCGGTGACCTCGCTGCTCGCCTGCTTCCTCGGCACCGCCGCGGTCCTGCAGGCCTCCGCCGCCGGCGGCGCGACCGTCGCCTACCAGACCGGCATCACCTGCCCCGACAGCTACGGCCCGGTCTTCGGCAAGGGCAACATCCGCGTCCAGGACATCCCCGCCCTCACCCAGGCTGTCCAGCGCCACGCCCCCGCCCACGGCTTCGGCGCCCCGGTCGTCGGCGCCTACACCACCGTGCTGCGCGGCACCGAGTTCAACGGCGACCCCCACTACAAGATCCGCCTCGGCTACCGCGACCAGGCCGGCCTCGACAACCTGACGCTGCAGCAAGGCACGCGCGCGCCCGGCCTGTGGCTCGGCAACGTCGTCGCCGGCGCCGAGCACATCGGCGTCGGCGCGAAACCCAGCTTCCACGGCGCCGCGCTGCCACCGGTCACCGGCATCTACGCCGACCTGCTCGACCCGCCGCCGCGCTGGTGGTGCTCCCAGCAGTCCGGCGCCGTCGTCGACCGGCTCGTCGACGACCCGATCGACTCGATCGTCTTCGCCACCGACCAGAAGACCTTCGACACCGCGATCAGCGCCATCGGCCTGCCCTCGGTGCAGTACTTCCACATCTCCTTCTACGAACCGGCGCCCACCACCCTCAGCACCGCCGAAGACCTGCTGCAACGCTCCCAGGACCTCGTCGCCGACGTCCGCGCCGACCTCACCGCCCGAGGCCTCGGCTACCTCGTCGCCGCCAACGTCCCCACGTTCGAACGCTCGGTGCAGATCGCCCGCCAGGCCCAGGACAACGTCTTCGTGTCGATCCTGCCGCTCGCGCTCATCAGCGTCCTGGTCGGCTGCGCCGGCCTCGGCACCGTCGCGCTCCAGTGGTACCAGCGGCGGCACGCCCAGCTCCGGCTGCTCTCCGCCCGCGGCAGCGGCCCCGCCGCACTCGGCGGCCTCGCCGTCGCCGAACTCGGCCTCCCGATCTTCGCCGGCGGCGCACTGGGCGCCACTGCCGCCCGCCTGCTGCTCAGCGTCTACGGCCCGCCCGGCGTCCCCGACCCGGCCGCCGAACTGCAGGCCGTCGCCGTCGCGGCCGGGACCCTGATCCTCTCGCTGACGATCCTGGCCGCCATCGTCGCCGTCCGCGTCCACCGCGAATTCGAACTCGGCCGCGTACGCCGCAAGGGCAACCGCGCCCGGCTGCTGGCCTACTTCCCCTGGGAACTCGCGACCGCCGGCATGGCCTGGCTCGGCTGGACCCGGCTGGCGCACTACGGCAGCGGATCCCGGCTCGGAAATCCATTACCGCAGGTCGATCCGCTGGCACTGACCTACCCGGTGTTCGTGGTGCTGACCGTCGGCCTGCTCACCGCACGCCTGGCCTGGCTCGCCCTGCACGCCTCCCACCGCGCCCGCCTCTGGTCCCGGCCCGCGCTGCAGCTGGCCATCCGGCGGCTCGCCGGCGCCCGCGCACCCGTGACCGGCGTGCTCGTCATCGGCACCCTCGCCGTCGGCACCCTGGCCACCGGCACCGGCATCGCCCGCGGCCAGGAGGAAGCGCTCAACACCAAGTCCGCCGTCTTCGTCGGCAGCAACGCCCGCCTCGACACCGACAGCCCCATCGGCATGGGCGACGTCGCCATGCCCGCCGCCCTCGCCGGCAACAGCACCGTCGTCGGCGAACTGACCGGCACCGGCAGCGTCGTCCTCGTCATCGACCCCGCGACGTTCGCCCGCGGCGCCGCCGTCGACAGCGTCCCGGCCGACGACCTCGACGGCCTCCTGCGCACGATCTCCCAGCCCGACCCCCGCGGCACCCCCGTCATCCGCGTCGGGCACACGCCCAAGCAGACCGCCGCACTGCCCGACGGGCTCCCCGACGCCGTCACCGCCGCCGACCTGCCGGTCTTCCCGATGATCGGCACCTCACCCGGCTACGTCGTCTCCCGCACCGTCCTCAGCCACGCCCAGCTCGACAGCGTCCCGAAGTGGAGCGTTCTGACCAAGGCACCGATGGCCGACGCCACCACCGCCCTGCGCGACGCCGGCGTCTTCATCCCGAACCGCGTCAGCCGCGAATCCGCACTCGACGGCCTCCCATTCTTCGTCGTCTCGTGGACGTTCTCCTTCGTCGCCCTGCTCGGCGCCGTCCTCGGCATCGTCGCCATCCTCGCCCTGCTCGTCGCCGTCGAAGTCCGCCGCAGGCAGAACGCCCTCGCCGGCGCCCTCGTGCTCCGCATGGGCATGCGGCCACGCACCCTCCTCGCCAGCCACCTCATGGAACTCGGCGCGCTCAGCGGCCTCGCCATCGCCGTCGGCGTCGCGTGCGGCGTCTCCGTGGCCGGCCTGTCCGTCCCGCGGTTCGACCCCGCCACGTTCCTCGCCCCCCGCTCGGAACTCCCCGACCCGCTGCCCTTCGTCCTGACCGTCGTCGTCATCGGCGTGGCGGTCGTCGCCCTCGCCGGCTGGATCGCGGTGCGCTCGGTGCGCACCGCCCGGACCGCGGAGCTGATCCGTGCCTGAAAAACCGATCTTCTCCCTGCGCGGCATCGGCGTGGACTACCAGACCCCCGCCGGCATCGTCACCGGCGTCGACGACGTCAGCATCGACGTCCCCGCCCGCGGCATGACCGTCCTCGCCGGCCCCTCCGGCTCCGGCAAGTCGACGCTGCTGCGCGTACTCGGCCTGTTCGAACAACCCGCCCGCGGCACCCTCACCTTCCAAGGCGCCGACACCCGCAAGCTCAAGCACCGCGAACGCCGCGCACTGCGCCGCCACCACCTCGGCCTCGTGTTCCAGAACCCCGCCGACAACCTCCTCGGCTACCTCCCCGTCGCCGAAAACCTCCGCGCCGCCGCCGAAGCCGCCGGCACCGACTGCAACCCCGACGACATCCTCGGCCAGCTCGGCCTGCACGGCACCGGCGACTGGAAGATCTCGGCACTCTCCGGCGGCCAGCAGCAACGCCTCGCCTTCGGCTGCGTCCTCGCCGCCCGCTCCACCGTCATCCTCGCCGACGAACCGACGTCCCAACTGGACGAAGCCTCCGCCGACCTCGTGCTCGACACCCTGCGGTACCTGGTCGACCAGGACTTCGCCGTGCTCGTCGCCTCCCACGACGACCGCCTCATCGACCTCGGCGCCCGGGTCGCCCGCCTGCACAAGGGCACCCTCGAACGCGTCGAAGAACGGGAACCGCTGCCATGACCCTCGTCGAAGCCAAAGGCCTCCGCCGCAGCTTCACCCACCCCAGCGGCGACATCGAAGTCCTGCGCGGCCTCGAACTCCGCGTCGCCGCCGGCGAACTCGTCACCGTCTCCGGCCGCTCCGGCTCCGGCAAAAGCGCCCTGCTCGCCCTGCTCTGCGGCTTCGACTCCCCCGACTCCGGCTGCGTCCTCCTCGACGGCGTCCCCATCAGCGGCGCACCCCCGTGGCACACCTGCGCCGTGCTCCCCCAAGCCCTCGGCCTGGCCAACGAACTGACCATCGCCGAGAACGTCGCCCTCCCCCTGCGGCTGCGCGCCGACGTCCCCCGCCCCGCCCCCGCCGAGATCCACGCCCGCGTCACCGAACTCCTCGACGAACTCGGCATCGGCGACCTCGGCGACCGCTACCCCCTCGAGGTCTCGTTCGGCCAGCAGCAACGGGTCGCCCTCGCCCGCGCGGTAGCCGGACGGCCCAGGGTGCTGCTCACCGACGAACCCACCGCCCACCTCGACGCCGGCTCCACCCCCCGCGTCCTGCGCCTGCTGCGCCGCTGCGCGACCGAGGGCGCGGCGGTCATCGTCGCCACCCACGACGACGAAGTCCACCGCATCGCCGACCGCCGCGTCCGCCTCCTCGACGGCGTGCTCACCGCCCTGCTCGACTGATCGATCAGGAATCGAGAAGCGCAGGTCAGCGAGCCGCGAATAGCGTCGTAGCCGTACCGCAACGACGACCACAGGAGCACCGCGATGACCACCCAGGGGATCAAGACCGTCCTGCACCCCGTCACCGACCTCGCCGCCGCCAAAGCCGTCTACACCGCCCTGCTGGGCACCGAACCCCAGGCCGACGCGCCCTACTACGTCGGCTACGACACCGAAGGCCAGCACATCGGCCTGGTCCCCAACGGCGCCCAGCAGGGCATGACCGGCCCGGTCACCTACTGGCACGTCGACGACATCGCCGCGAAGCTCGCCGAAGTCACCGCCGCCGGCGCGAAGGTCAAGGACGAGCCCAAGGACGTCGGCAACGGCCGCCTCGTCGCGACCTTCACCGACACCGACGGCAACGTCCTCGGCCTGCTGCAGGACTAACTGTGATGTCCAGGGACGTTGTCCCGAGTTGAGGTGACCACTGGCGGCCTGTCGTGCTGACAGGTGAAGGCCTCCGGATGTGAAGTGGAGCTGTCGAGGAACCACATCACCTGTCCGGAGGCCTTCGTGTCCCACCCTAACGCCACCCTGACCCCACGCACCCGGCTGCGACTGGCCCGGCTGATCGTGGAGCAGGGCTGGACCTGCACGGCAGCGGCGAAGATGTTCATGGTCGCCGCGAAAACCGCTCGCAAATGGGCGCAGCGCTACCGCACCGAAGGCGCGGCCGGGATGGCTGATCGCAGCTCGCGTCCGCAGCACAGCCCGACCCGCACACCCGGGCATCTGGTCCGCCGCATCGTGCGGTTGCGGTGGCGCATGCGGCTGGGCCCGGTCCAGATCGGCGGCCGGCTCGGCTTACCCGCCTCCACGGTGCACGCGGTGCTGGTGCGCTGCCGGATCAACCGGCTCTCCCAGATCGACCGGGTCACCGGCGAACCACTACGCCGCTACGAGCACGACCATCCCGGTTCGCTGCTGCATGTCGATGTCACCAAGTTCGGCAACATCCCCGACGGCGGCGGGCACCGGTTCGTCGGCCGCGCCCAAGGTGACCGCAACCGGGCTGCGACACCCGGCAAGCCCCGCAACGCCTACCGCAACCCCAAGATCGGGAACGCGTTCGTGCACACCGTGCTCGATGACCACTCCCGCGTCGCCTACGCCGAAATCCACACCGACGAAACCGCCGCCACTGCCACCATGGTCCTGCGCCGGGCCGTGGCCTGGTTCGCCGATCTGGGCGTCACCGTCGAACGCGTGTTGTCCGACAACGGGTCGGCCTACCGGTCCCACGCCTGGCGCGACACGTGCGCCGAGCTGGGGATCATCCCGAAACGGACCCGGCCTTACCGGCCACAGACCAACGGCAAGATCGAACGTTTCCACCGGACCCTGGCCGACGGGTGGGCTTACGCCCGCTTCTACCCGTCCGAGACTCTGCGGCGGGCGGCGTTACCGGGCTGGTTGCACTTCTACAATCATCATCGACCCCACAGCTCAACCGGCGGCAAGCCGCCGGTCACCCGGCTGACCAACCTCCCCGGACATCACAACTAACCCAGCGCGGTGGCCCGGCTGACGTCCTCCCACGCCGCCAAGTCCGCCGCCAGCGCCTCGTGCTGCGCCCGGATCGCCTCCACCGCGTCCGCGCCCAGCGCGAGGCGCAACGGCGCGTCCGCACTCCCGACCGCCCGCACGATCGCCGTCGCGGCCTTCGCCGGGTCGCCCGGCTGCGTACCGTCCATGTGCTCCACCGCCTCCCGCGTCCCCGACGTCGACACCGCGTACGCCTCGATCTCCCGCGACCGGTGCATCCGACCACCACCGAACTCCGTCCGGAACGCACCCGGCTCCACGATCAGCACCCGCACCCCGAACGGCGCCACCTCCGCCGCCAGCGCCCCCGAAATACCCTCCAGCGCGTACTTCGCCGCGCAATAAGCCCCGAAGCCCGGCATCGACAGCTGCCCACCCATCGAACTGATCTGCACGACCGTGCCACTGCCCTGCGCCCGCAAGTGCGGCAGCACCGCCTTCGTCACCGCCACCGCGCCGAAGAACATCACCTCCAGCAACCCGCGCAGCTCGTCCATCGTCAGCTCCTCGACCGCGCCGACCGAACCGTTGCCCGCGTTGTTCACCACGACGTCGATCCGCCCGAACGCCGCCAGCGCCGTCTTCACCGCCGCGTCGATCTGCCCCTCGTCGGTCACGTCCAGCGCCGCCGTCCGGACCCGGTCACCGCCGCGCTCCAGCAGATCCGCCAGCGTCTCCGGCCGCCGGGCCGTCGCCACCACGCGGTCACCCGCCGCCAGCGCGGCCAGCGCGATCTCCCGGCCGAACCCGGCCGAGCACCCCGTGATCAACCAGACGCGGCCGTCGGTGTTCGTCATCTTCCGTTCCTCCCAGTGGTTTTCCTCCCCCCATCCTCGGGAAGATCACCACCGCAACGCCAACACCGGTCTCCTGCCACAGCTACAGTCAGAACCTGTGACCCCCGAGCTCCGGCACCTGCGCTACTTCGTCGCCGTCGCCGACGAAACCAGCTTCACCCGCGCCGCCGCCGGCCTCCACATCGCCCAGCAATCACTCTCCCAGCAGATCACCGTCCTCGAACGCACCCTCGGCGCCCGCCTCTTCGACCGCGACGCCCGCGGCACCCGCCTCACCGCCGTCGGCGCCCTGTTCCTCCCCGAAGCCCGCGCGGTACTCGCCCGCGCCGACGAAGCCGTCGCCACCCTCGGCCGCGCCGTCCGCGGCGAAATCGGCACCGCCCGCCTCGCCTTCCTCACCACCACCGCCAACTACCTCCTGCCCCCGATCGTCCGCGCCGTCCGCCAACGGTTCCCCGGCCTCACCGTCACGACCACCGAAGCCCCCATCGCCGAACTCGTCGACGGCCTCCGCCACCACCGCTTCGACCTCGCCTTCACCCGCCCACCCCTGGTCGACGACCTCACCACCCGGACCCTGCTCACCGAAGAGGTCTGCGCCGTCCTCCCCACCGACCACCCCCTCGCCGGCCGCCCGTCACTGAAACTCGCCGACCTCGCCGCCGAACCGTGGGTCCTCACCCCACGCACCAGCTGGGAACCCTGGCACCGCACCTACGACGACGACTTCGCCACCGCCGGCTTCACCCCGCACGTCGTGCAGCGCGCCGCCACCGTCCAAGGACTCCTCGGACTCGTCGCGGCCGGCATCGGCGTCACCCGCCTGACCCGCTCCTCCCACAGCCTCCGCCGCACCGGCGTCGCCTTCGTCCGGGTCTGCCCAGGGTCTGGTTGACACCTCACCTGTGAGGCTTCGGCCTCGCCTGGAAGGATGTCATCGTGCCCAAGCCCTACCCCCGCGAGTTCCGTGACGACGTCGTCGCCGTCGCTCGCCGCGGCGAGACCCCGTTGAAGCAGGTCGCCAAAGACTTCGGGATCTCCGAATCGTGCCTGGCCAACTGGCTGCGCGCGGCCGACGTCGAGGACGGCACCCGGCCCGGAGTGACCCGGGAGGAGTCCGCCGAGCTACGCGAGCTGCGTAAACGCAACCGGCTGCTGGAGCAGGAGAACGAGGTCCTGCGCAAGGCCGCGGCCTACCTGGCGCAGGGCAATCTGCCGGGAAAATAGCCTTCCCGCTCGTCCGTGAACTGGCCGCGGCCGGCGCCCCCGTGCGGGTGCCGGCCGCGGTGACGTGCAGGGTGCTGGGGATCTCCCGGCAGGCCTACTACCAGTGGTGCGCTGCCCCGGTCTGTCAGCGGGACTTCGACGACGCGCATCTGATCAACGCCGCGCTCGAGATCCATGCCGACGATCCGGCCGATGGGTACCGGTTCATCGCTGACGAACTCGCCCGCCGCGGGTTCACTGCCTCGGAGAACCGGG
>NZ_JAAGNB010001585.1:0-905 GCF_010550475.1 Amycolatopsis sp. SID8362 | reverse complement strand
AGGAACGCGCCCCGCCACGCCGCTTCGGCGTCGGCCACGCCCCCGGACACCACGGCCGCGGGCAGCCCGCGCACCGGGCGGCCGCGCTGGTCGATCAGCCCGGTCTGGCGGGCCAGGCCTTCGCCGTCCTTCACCACGCGCACGACGTACCGGGTGCCCTTGCGCAGCCCGCCGCTGGCGGTGATGACGTGGACGTCCGAATGGTGCCCGTACAGCTCGTGGATCTCCTTGCGCAGCCGTCGCGCGACCGAACCCGTGTCCAGCTCCGCTTCGACGACCACCCGGCCGGCCACGATGTGCAGCCCGCCGGCGAAGCGAAGCAGCGACGCGACCTCCGCCCGGCGCGGCCCGATCTTCGTGATCTCCAGCCGGCTCAGCTCGTCCTTGACCGCGGCGGTCATCGCCATTACTGCCCCTCCCTGCCTTTCGCTCCTCCCCCGTGCTCCCCGTCCCTGCCGAGACCGAGAGCCTCCCGCATGCACCGCGCGAGCGCATCAGGATCATGCCGTCCCGCCACTTCCGGGTCGGCCACCGCCCCCAGGTGGGCCCGCGCGCCCAGCCGGGCGGCCGCCCGCCGGAGATTCGCCGGGTCGGGCACGGAATCCCGGTCCGCGATCACCGCGTCGACCCGCAGCAGGGGCGCGTGCTCGGAGAGTACGTCCAGGTGCCGCTCCGGGGAGAATCCCGCGGTTTCCCCCGGCTGGGGGACAAGGTTGAGGACGATCGCCTTGGTGGCGGTCGTGCGCACCAGCGCGTCGTGCAGGTCCGGCACGAGCAGATGCGGTAAAACGCTCGTGAACCACGAGCCCGGTCCGAGGAAGACGACGTCGGCGGCGAGCACCGCTTCGACCGCTTCCTCGCACGCGACCGGCGGCCGTGCGGAGGCGCCCGGGGAGCGCAGGCTG
>NZ_JAAGNB010001540.1:0-1016 GCF_010550475.1 Amycolatopsis sp. SID8362 | reverse complement strand
CGCGGCCGCGATCCGCAGCGCCAGCGGCAGGTGCCCGCACAGCTCGGCCAGTTCCCCGGCCGCCGCCGGCTCGGCCGCCACCCGGCCTTCGCCGAGCACGCCGCCGAGCAGCGCCCGCGAGTCGGACTCGGTGAGCGCGCCGAGGCCGAGGGAGAACGCGCCGAACTCGGCGACCAGCCTGCCGAGCCGGTGGCGGCTGGTGATCAGCACGGTCCCGGTCGGCGGCAGCAGCGGCAGGACCTGCTCGGCGTCGCGGGCGTTGTCGAGCACGAGCAGCACCTGGCGGTCGGCGAGCAGCGAGCGGTAGAGCCCGGCCTGCGCGTCGACCTCCTCGGGGATCCGCCGCGGGTCGGCGCCGAGCGCGCGCAGCAGCTGGGCCAGCGCGACGGCCGGCTCCATCGGCTCGCGGTCGGCGTCGAACCCGCGCAGGTTGACGTACAGCTGCCCGTCCGGGAACCGCTCGCGGACGCGGTGCGCCCAGTGCAGCGCGAGCGCGGTCTTCCCGACGCCGGGGATGCCGTGCACGATCCAGACGTCGGAGGCGTAGGCGCCGGCCCGCGCGGCGAGCTGCCGGTCCAGCTGCGCCAGCTGCTCGGTCCGCCCGGCGAAACCCCGCACGTCCCGGGGCAGCTCGGCCGGCCGCGCCGGCACGACGACCTCGCCGACCGGCTCGTCGGCCTCGCCCTTGAGGACCTGCAGGTGCATCGCCCGCAGCCGCTCCCCGGGTTCGACGCCCAGCTCGGCGTCGAGGCGTTCGCGGGTCGCGGTGTAGACCTCCAGCGCCTCCGGCGTCCGGCCGGACCGCTGCAGCGCGAGCATCAGCTGTTCCTGCAGCCGTTCGCCGAAGGGGTATTCGTCGACGAAGTGGCGCAGCTCCCGCACCACGTGCGTGTGCCGGCCGGTGGCGAGCTCGGCGTCGAAGAGCACTTCGAGCGCGGTCATCCGCTGTTCGGCGAGGAGCTGGCCGCTGCGCCGCACGAGCACGTCGGTGACCCCGCCCAGCGGCGGTCCCTGCC
>NZ_JAAGNB010001492.1:0-775 GCF_010550475.1 Amycolatopsis sp. SID8362 | reverse complement strand
GGCGTGGACCGTCGAGCAGCTCGGCGCCGCGGCCGGGCTCTCCAGGGCGGCCTTCGCCCGCCGGTTCACGGCGCAGGTCGGCGAACCACCGCTGACCTACCTCACCCGCTGGCGCATGACGACGGCCGCGCGCCTGCTCCGCGAGTCCGACCGCCCGCTGGCGCAGGTCGCCGCGGCCGTCGGCTACGGGTCGGCGTTCGCCTTCGCCAAAGCCTTCCGCCGCGAGTACGCGACCACCCCGGGCGGCTACCGCTCGCTCAGCTGAAGTCGACGGCGACGCGCGGCGCCAGCGCGCGCAGGAAGTCCGGCGCGTCGAAGATCTCCCCCGCCGGCGCGACGCCCTTCACGCGCGTCCGCCCGGTCAGGATCCGTTCCACCGCCTCCACCGCCAGCGGCGCGCTGACCGCGTAGATGTCCTCGCCGCGCGCCACCGCCCGGCGTTCTTCGCCGCCACGCCGCACCCGGACGTCCACCACGAACGTCTCCGCCGAGTCGCGCTCGGCCGCCGCGGCCAGGCCCTGGGCCGCGTCCACCGTCATGTACGACGTCACCGAAGGGACCGCCAGGTGCCGCGGGATGGTCACGATGTCGGCCATCGAGAACTCGCCGAGCACCGGCCGGGTGCCGAGCGGCTCGGGGAAGGCCCAGTCCAGCGAAGGCAGGGCGTCGTCGCGGTGCTCCAGCCGGCCGCCCGCGAACCGGACGCGCTTGCCGCCGCGGCGTTCGCGCGAGACCTGACCGGCCGCGAGCGTGCCGGGCGTCGGGTGCCAGCCGC
>NZ_JAAGNB010001446.1:0-1173 GCF_010550475.1 Amycolatopsis sp. SID8362 | reverse complement strand
GGCTACCCGCTCCTGATCGGCGCGGCGGCCGCGACCCGGGACCCGGACGTCGTCGCCGGCCTGCTGGGGTCGCTGAGCCGGCTGCCCAACGAGCAGGATCCGGTCCGCCACGCCGCGCTCGCGGCCGTCGCCGCGCTCCCGGGCTGGCTCATGCGGTCAGCCGATCCGGCCACGCTGGTCAAGCTGGCCACCGATGCCGTCCAGGCCAGGGACGCGTCCTGGGGCACCCGCCAAGCGGTCGGCACCCTGGCCGTCACCCTCATCCGGCAGGGAACGCTCGCGGCGCGGCCCGGCCTGGTCGAAAGCGGACTGCGGATCCTGGAGCTGTCCGGTGGCCACGCGCACAGCCTCACCTTGCACCGGCTCGACCGGGACCTGCCCCGCGGCGCCGAGCAGGCCGTGTGGTCCACGCTGCGGCCGCTCGTCGCCGCCGACGCCCGCGCCGGCCGCTACCACCTGGTCCTTTCCCTGGCCGCCGGCCTGCACCGGCGCGCGTGGACCATGCCCGATCTCCAAGCCGCCGTGGGCGAAGCAACCGGCGCGGCCGACGACTCCACGGTGCGGTGGGCGCTCGAGCTGTGGCTGGCCCCGCCCGCGACCCGGGACGAACGCGTCGAGGCCGTGCTGCGGCACGACTCGTCCACGATCACGGTGACCGCGGTGGCGAACGCGGTCAGCGGACGCCGGACCGACCTGCTCGACCAGGTGCTGGACCGGCCACCGCAGGGCAGGTTCGTCGCCCGCGGCGTCCGGCTGGTGCCGGTGTTCGGCGGGTCGTTGCGGCACTGGCTGCCGCGTCAGGTCGCCCGGTACGCCGAGTCGCTGGCCGACCTCGCCACCGCGCCCCGCAAGGCGGTCTGGGAACGGGTCTCGGCCGTGAGCCGCCTGGCGAGCCTGCCCGGTACCCGTGTCGAGGACGTGCGGCCGTTCCTGCAGGACGACGAAGTCGCCGTGGTCGAAGCCGCGCTCGCCGGGCTGGCCTGGACCGACCGGCCCGGCGACGCACTGGGCACGTTGCTCGGCTACGCCGACACCGACCGCGCCCGGGTCGCGGTGTACGCGGCCGGCCGGGCCGCCCGCACCATCCCGCCTGCCGAGCTGGGGGCCGCACTCCGGCCGGTGCTGGCGGGGAAGAAGGTGACGTCGCGCAAGGAGGCGCTCCGGCTGCTCGCC
>NZ_JAAGNB010001394.1:0-1589 GCF_010550475.1 Amycolatopsis sp. SID8362 | reverse complement strand
GCAACCCGGCGCCGCTGCTGCGTTCGGCGCTCACCGGGCAGGTCACCGCCGCGGCGGGCAGCGGGTTCGCCGTCCAGCGGGTCGACACCAGCGGGAAGAGCCTCGAGACGCTGTTCGGCAAGCCGGCCGAGGACGGCGCCAAGCCGCTGACGTCGAGCCTGAGCCTGGCCGCGCAGAACGCCGCGCAGGCCGCGGTCGACGGCTACGCGGGGTCGGCCATGCTGGTCGCGCTCGACACCGGCTCGGGCGACATCCTCGCCGTTGCCCAGAACGCGGCCGCCGGGAACTCCCCGAAGGCGCTCAGCGGCCTGTACGAGCCCGGTTCGTCGTTCAAGATCGCGACGTCCGTGGCGGCGGTCCAGCAGAGCGGGCTCAACGCGGGCTCACCCGTGGACTGCCCCGGCGTCGCCACGATCGGCACGCGCACGGTGCGCAACGAGGGCTTCGAGCTGGGCGCGACGAACCTGCAGACGGCGTTCGCGCGGTCCTGCAACACGACGTTCGGGCAGCTCGCGCTGGCGCTGCCGGCGGACGGGCTGAAGAAGGCGGCGGACGAGCTCGGGCTGAACGCCGACTACGAGATCCCCGGCATCAAGACCGAGCTGGGCAAGGTCGAGCCGGCGGCGAGCAAGGACGAGCAGGTCGAGGACGGCTTCGGCCAGGGCCGCATCCAGGCCAGCGCGCTCGGCGGCGCGATGATGGCCGCGACGGTGGCGGCGGGCAAGGCGATCACGCCGAGGCTGTGGCACGACCTGCCGACCACGGTGGTCAAGGGGTACACGCCGCCGCCCGGTGCGGTGCTCGGCGAGGTCCGGAAGCTGATGCGCGCGGTGGTGACCAGCGGTACCGGCCGGGCCGCGGCGGGCGCCGGGACGGTGTTCGGCAAGACGGGCACGGCCCAGTTCGGCGACGGCTCCAACGCGACGGGCTGGTTCGTCGGGTACCGGGGGAGCGTGGCGTTCGCGGTGGTGCTGGAGAACTCGAACGACTCGGGCCCGGCGGTCACCCTGGCGGCGAAGTTCCTGAAGGCGCTCTGAGCGTCGCTTTCACGTGAAAGTGACGCTTCGGCGGGGGCCGAACGGTCGGGCTCGTACCGTGGGGGCATGGAGACGATCGCCCTCGCCGAGGTCGCCGCGGTGCTCGCCGACCCCAGCCGGGCCACCATGTGCCTCGCGCTGCTCGACGGGCGGGCCTGGACGGTCGGCGAACTCGCGAAGGCGGCCGGGATCGCGCTCTCGACCGCCAGCGAGCACGTCACCCGGCTGAGCGACGCCGGCTTCGTCGCCCGGGTCAAGCAGGGCCGGGCCAGCTACGTGCGGATCGCCGACCCGCGCGTGGCCGAGCTGATCGAGCACCTGGCCCAGCACGCCGAACACCGGCCGGTCACCGGGCTGAAGGCGTCGCTGCGGGTGAAGAAGCTCGGCTTCGCGCGGACCTGCTACGACCACCTCGCCGGTGTCCTCGGCGTCGCCCTCCGCGACGGCATGCTGGCGACCGGGCTGGTCGACACCGCCGGCGGCCTGACGCTGACCGGCCGCGGCCGCGAGGTGCTGGCCGGCCTCGGCGTCCCGGTCGCCGCCGGGCGGCGG
>NZ_JAAGNB010001348.1:0-1656 GCF_010550475.1 Amycolatopsis sp. SID8362 | reverse complement strand
CGCACCGCCTTGCGCGCGCTGGATGTCGTACCGCCGGTGTTCCACCGCCTGGCCCCGCCGCGCCCGCGTCGCGCGGCCGCGGCGGCGACCGACTTCGGCGCGCTGGTCGTGGCGACGGTGGCGAACGTCCTGGGCCACGCCTCCGCGGCGTCGGTCGACTCGTCGCTGACGTTCCGCGAGCTGGGCCTGGACTCGCTGACGTCGGTGGAGCTGCGCAACCGGCTCGCGGAAGCGACCGGTCGCCGGCTGCCCGCGACGCTGGTGTTCGACCACCCGACCCCGGACGCCGTCACCGCGTTCCTCGAAGACGGCCTGTCGCTGCGGCCGACTCGCGTCACCGCGGCACGCGACGACGACCCGATCGTCGTCGTCGGCATGGCCTGCCGGTACCCAGGTGGGGTGGCGTCGCCGGAGGACTTCTGGGAGCTGCTCACCGAAGGCCGCGAGGGCATCACGCCGTTCCCCGCCGACCGCGGCTGGCACGTCCCCGGCGCGGACTTCGCGGGTGGTTTCCTGCACGAGGCCACCGGGTTCGACGCCGACTTCTTCGGCATCTCCCCGCGTGACGCGCTCAGCGCCGACCCGCAGCAACGGCTGCTCCTGGAAGTCTCGTGGGAGGCGTTCGAGCGGGCGGGCATCGACCCGACGTCGCTGAAGGGCTCCGACACCGGCGTGTTCGCCGGGGTGATGTACCACGACTACGCGGCGATCGCGCGGGATCCGGAGGCCCGCGGCTTCGACGTCAACGGCACCGCGGGCAGCATCGCCTCCGGCCGCGTCGCCTACGCGCTCGGCTTGGAAGGCCCGGCGGTCACGGTGGACACGGCGTGTTCGTCTTCGCTGGTGGCCTTGCACTGGGCGGCGCAGGCACTGCGGTCGGGGGAGTGTTCGCTGGCGCTGGCCGGCGGGGTCACGGTGATGTCGACCCCGGCCACGTTCCTCGACTTCGCGCGCCAAGGCGGTCTCGCGGGTGACGGCCGCTGCAAGTCCTTTTCGGACGATGCCGACGGCACCGGGTGGTCCGAGGGCGTCGGCCTGCTCGTACTGGAGCGGCAGTCCGACGCCGTCCGCAATGGACACCGGGTGTTGGCCGTGCTGCGGGGTTCCGCGGTCAACCAGGACGGGGCGTCGAACGGCCTCACCGCCCCGAACGGCCCCTCGCAGCAACGCGTGATCCTCGCGGCACTGGCCGAGTGCGGACTGTCCACTTCGGACGTCGACGTCGTCGAAGCGCACGGCACCGGCACCACGCTGGGCGATCCGATCGAGGCGCAGGCGCTGCTGGCCACCTACGGCCAGGACCGTTCGACGCCCCTGCTGCTGGGGTCGGTGAAGTCCAACATCGGCCACACCCAGGCCGCCGCCGGGGTCGCCGGGATCATCAAGATGATCCTCGCCATGCGGCACGGCGTAGTGCCGAAGTCGCTGTGGGCGGGGAAGCCGTCGTCCCATGTGGACTGGGAGTCGGGGTCGGTCGAGCTGCTCGCCGACGCCCGGGAGTGGCCGGCGCTCGACCGGCCGCGGCGGGCCGGGGTGTCGTCGTTCGGGATCAGCGGCACCAACGCCCACGTCGTCATCGAGGCCCCGGCCACCGAACCGGCGCCCGCCGCCGAACTGGCGCCCGCTGCCGAGCTGGCGCCCGCTGCCGAGCTGGCG
>NZ_JAAGNB010001295.1:0-1349 GCF_010550475.1 Amycolatopsis sp. SID8362 | reverse complement strand
CACGCGTCGAGCAGCGCGCCGCGCACGGCCCGCCCGCCGGGATTGCCGACCAGCAGCGTCACTTCGCACGGCTCGCCGAGCCGGACCGAAGTGTCGCCGGAGCGCGAAAACGTCAGCGCCCGCACGCTGCCCGCGAGCACCAGGTCGACGACGACCAGCACCAGCAGCACCCCGCCGACCGCCAGCAGCCCGGCGTCCGACGGCGCCAGCAGCCCGACCACCAGCGCGCCGAAGAGCGCGAGCAGCCCGAGCCTCCCGGTGACGGCCATGTCAGCGCGGCACGGGCACGGACGCGAGCACGCGGTCCAGCACGCCGTCCGCGGTGACGCCCTCGAGTTCGGCTTCCGGCCGGACGTCGAGCCGGTGCCGCAACGCGGGCCGCGCCAGGGCTTTGACGTCGTCCGGGGTCGCGTAGTCGCGCCCGGCGAGCCACGCCCAGGCCCGGGTGACCGCCAGCAGCGCCGTGGCACCACGGGGCGAAACGCCGATCCGCACCGACGGCAGCGACCGCGTCGCCCGGCACAGGTCGACGACGTACCCGATCACCTCGGGCCCGACGGTGACGCGAGCGACGGCTTCGCGCGCGGTCGCCAGTTCCGCCGCGCCCGCGACCGCCTTGAGCCCGGCCGCCGCGAGGTTGCGCGGGTCGAAGCCCTGCGCGTGCCGCCACAGGATGCCGATCTCGTCCTCGCGCGACGGCGCCGGCATGGTCAGCTTCAGCAGGAACCGGTCCAGCTGCGCCTCCGGCAGCGGGTAGGTGCCCTCGTACTCCACCGGGTTCTGCGTGGCGATCACGATGAACGGGTCCGGCAGCGGCCGGGTCTTGCCGTCGAGGGAGACCTGCCGCTCCTCCATCGCCTCCAGCAGCGACGACTGCGTCTTCGGCGGCGTCCGGTTGATCTCGTCGGCGAGCAGCAGGTTCGTGAACACCGGCCCCTCGCGGAAGGAGAACTCGCCGCTGTGGGCGTCGTAGACGATCGAGCCGGTGACGTCGCCGGGCATCAGGTCCGGCGTGAACTGCACCCGCTTGGTCTCCAGGTCCAGCGCCGCGGCCAGCGCCCGCACGAGCAGCGTCTTCGCCACGCCGGGGACGCCTTCGAGCAGCACGTGCCCGCGGCACAGCAGCGCCAGGATCAGCCCGGTGACGGCGGCGTCGTTGCCGACGACGGCCTTGCCGACCTCGGCGCGCAGCGCGATCAGCGCGTCACGGGCCCCGGTCGCGTTCTCGCTGGTCAAGTTCGCCCTGCCTCTCGTTCCCCCCTGTCCAGTTCGCCCGCCAGCCGGACCAGCTCCGCGTCGCCGGTCACCGGCGGGCCGTAGAGCACCGCGCCGACGTCGTTCGGCGCGCG
>NZ_JAAGNB010001242.1:0-1252 GCF_010550475.1 Amycolatopsis sp. SID8362 | reverse complement strand
CGCCCCGGTTCGCGCCGGTTCCACGCGCTGACGGCGTCGGTCGCGGCGACCTGGTTCGCCGGGGCGGGCCGGGTGCCGCGCGGCCGTACGGACGTCGTCCAGCCGCTGGTGGCAGGCGCCGGCGCGTTCGGCGTGTTCTACGGCTGCGCGCTGGTGGCCCGGCACATCCCGCCGCTGCGCCGCGCGATCACCGGTGTGCTCGACCACGCCCACCACGGGTCGACGCCGTCGGTGGCGCTGACGGCGCTGGTCACCGGCGTGGCGGAGGAAGTCTTCTTCCGCGGCGCGCTCTACGACGCTTTCGGGGCGCGCGGCGCCACCGCGGCGTACGTCCTGTCGACGACGGCGACGCGGAATCCCGCGCTGGTGCTGGCTTCCGCCGTGATGGGGACGCTCTTCGCCGTGCAACGCCACCGCGCGGGCGGCGTGCAGTCCCCGGCGCTGACCCACGTGGCCTGGTCGGCGCTGATGCTCGCGGCGATGCCGCGGCTGTTCCCGCCGGAGGACTAGACCACCGTTGTCCGGAATCGGACAGAATCCTTCGCCGAACCGCCCCGGTGTTCTTATCCTGGAACGAACCCCGGTGCGTGGAGAGGGATGTCGATGCGGACATTGCTCGTGCTGCTGCTCGTGTTCGGTTCCCTGACCCCGATCCCCGCGACCGCGGCGACGACGGCCGCCGCGGTGTGCGTCACCTCGTGCGACACCCTCGATCCGTCGCGGGCCGCGCGCGAGAGCTTTCCCTTGCCGGACAAGGTGATCAACGGGCGCGTGCTGCGGCTGCACGCGTCCGACCCGGACGGCATGGCCTGGGCGAGCATCGACAACGGCGTGCCCGGCGACGCCGTCTGGCTCGACCGCTCCTGGGACGGCGGTGCCACCTGGGAAGGCTTGCTGGGCAAGGCGAGCATCCCCGGTTCGTGGACCGGCACCCGCACCCTGATGTACAACCTCACCGATCCCGCGCACCACCGCCGTGGCCTCGTCCGCGCCTGCGGCGACGCGCAAGGCGTCGGCTGCACCGCCTGGATCTACCCGGACGTCTGCGACAGCGCGTGCGACCGCAGCGCCCCGGCCGCCGGGGACAGCCAGCCCGTCGCGCCGACGACGCTCTTCGGCCGCACGATCCGGCTGCACTTCGACGGGCGCGGGCTGGCGTGGGCCGGGATCGAGGCGGGCGGCGCCGGGGATGAGATCTGGCTCGACCGCTCGTGGGACGCCGGCGCGAGCTGGCCGGACGGCTCGTCGCTGG
>NZ_JAAGNB010001187.1:0-1319 GCF_010550475.1 Amycolatopsis sp. SID8362 | reverse complement strand
CACGCGGCGGGCGCGACGGCGCTGCGCGTGCGGCTCACGCCGTCCGGCACGGAGACGCTGACCGTCGAGGTCGCCGACGAAGCCGGGTCGCCGGTCGCGGTGATCGACGCGCTCACGTCGCGGCCCGTCCTGCCCGGCCAGGTGCGGACGGCCCGGCGGTCCGGTCCGCTGTTCCGCGTCGACTGGGTGCCCGGCGCTCCCGGTGTCCCGGTGGACGCCGAGTTCGTCCCGGTGCCGCGCGGTGACGTCCGTGAAGTGCTGGGCGAGGTGCTGGCCCGCATCCGGTCCGATGTGGACTCCGACCGGCGGATCGTGTTCGTCACTTCCGGGGCGACCACTGGCGATCCGGTCGCCGCGGCCGTCTGGGGACTGGTGCGGTCGGCGCAGGCCGAGCACCCGGACCGGTTCGTCCTGCTCGATCTGGAGCATCCGGACGACCCGATGCCCGCCGGGCTGCCCGCGGACGAGAACCAGTTCTCCGTCCGAAGTGGACAGACTTTCGTGCCGCGGCTCGCGCCGGTTCCCGTCGAGCCTGCCGAACCCCCGGCGTTCGACGGCAGCGTGCTGATCACCGGTGGCACGGGCACGCTCGGCCGGCTGGTCGCCGGGCACCTCGCGCGGAACGGCACGAAGCGGCTGGTGCTGGTGAGCCGCCGCGGGTACGCCGCGCCCGGCGCCGCCGACGTCGTCTCCGGGCTGACCGCGCTGGGTGCGGAGGTGACCGTCGTGGCGTGCGACGTCGCCGACCGCGCCCGCCTCGCCGAAGTCCTCGACGACATCCCCGACCTCGCCGCCGTGGTGCACACCGCCGGCGCGCTCGACGACGGCGTCGTCGAAACCCTGACGCCGGACCGGATCGACGCCGTGCTGCGCGCCAAAGTGGACGCCGCCCGGCACCTGCACGAGCTGGTTCCCGACGCGCACCTCGTGCTGTTCTCTTCGGCCGCGGGCACGTTCGGCACGCCGGGACAGGGCAACTACGCGGCGGCCAACGCCTACCTCGACGCGCTGGCCCGGCATCGGCACGAGCAGGGGCTGCCCGGGCAGTCGCTCGCCTGGGGCCTGTGGGCGGACACCAGCGAGCTGACCGGAACCCTCGGCTCGACCGGAATGGACCGGTTGCGCCGCACCGGATCCCGCGCGTTCACGGCCGAAGACGGGCTCGCCGCGTTCGACCTCGCGCTGGCGTCCGGCGAGCCGGTGGTCGTGCCGGTGCAGCTCGACCTGCGCGTGCGCGGGGACCAGGGGGTGCCGCCGTTGCTGCGCGGGCTGGTCCGGGCGCCGCTGCGGCGGACCGCGGCCGTCGACACGTCGGTGCG
>NZ_JAAGNB010001138.1:0-2278 GCF_010550475.1 Amycolatopsis sp. SID8362 | reverse complement strand
CCCAGCCACACCCTGCACGGGTGACCAGCACCGCCGCCCTCCTACGGCAGCAACGCCCGGACCGCCGCCGGATCGGGGCCGTCCGGGGTCAGCAGCACGACGGCGTCGTCGAACCCCGCCTCCGCGTACCGGTGCAGCACCTCGCCGGCCCGTCCGAGGTCCGCCGGCACCGGGACCGCGCACACGATCGCGCGCCGTCCCCCGGCGGCTCGGAAACGCTCGTGCGCCGCGAGAATCTGGTCGGGGGTGCGGCGGTACGCGGACGCCAGCCAGCCGTCGAACTCCCGGGCCGCGCGCTCGACCTTGGCGCCCCACGAGCCGAGGAGCAGCGGCGGCCCGCCGGGGAGCAGCTCCCGCAAGCGCGGCAGGTTCTCGTCGAAGGCCCGGAACCGCCCGCCGTAGTCCCGGCCGAGCGCGGCGTAGTCGAGGTCGGTCGAGCCGGGGCTGACGCCGACGGTCAGGCGGTCACCGCACACCGACCACAGGGAGCGGATCCGGTACGCGAGGTCGGCCGGGTGGTGCAGCGGGACCTGGATGGTCGCCGTGCCGATCTCGACGTGCGAGGTGGCCGTCGCCGCCACCGCCAACGTGACGAACGGGTCCGGGACGAAGAACCCCCGCCCGATGATCTGCGGCGTCCACAGGCTCTCGAACCCTTCACCCACCAGCCGTTTCGCCCACTCCGCGACCGCGATCGGCGGGCCGGGGGCCAGCCGGGCGAGTGTCGCACCCAAGCGCATCTCAGCGCGCCCGGTCGGCCGCGAAGCGCGCGTACCAGCGCAGCGCGTCCGGGTCGTCGACGGAGGCGAGGTTCGCGGCCCGCGCCAGTTCCTCGCCGGACAGCAGTTTCTTGACCGGCACCTCCAGCCGCTTGCCGCTCAAGGTGTGCGGAACGGCGGGTGCCTCGACGATCTCGTCCGGGACGTGCCGCGGCGTCAGGCGGGTCCGCAACGTCGTGACGATCTTCCGCTTCAGCGCGTCGTCGAGCGCGAAACCGGGCGACGGCACCACGAACAGCCCCAGCCAGTACCCGCCGTCGGGCAGGTCGAGCCCGATCACCAGGGTTTCGGCGATCTCGTCCAGCGTTTCCAGCACGTCGTAGAAGTCGCTGCTGCCCAGCCGGACGCCGTGGCGGTTGAGCGTCGAGTCCGACCGCCCGTGGATGGAGACGCTGCCGTCGGAATGCAGCGTCACCCAGTCGCCGTGCCGCCAGACCCCGGGCCAGGTGCCGAAGTAGGACTCGGTGTAGCGCACGCCGCCGGGGTCGTTCCACAGCGACACCGGCATCGACGGCATCGGCTGGGTGACGACGAGGTCCCCGACCGCGTCCACCACCGGCTCGCCGCCGGAGTCCCAGGCCGCGCAGTCGACGCCGGCGAGCCGCCCGCCGATGCGGCCCGGGCGGACCGCGTCGTACTCGCTCGCGCCGACGAACGAGCCCGAGATGTCAGTGCCGCCGCTGGTCGAATCGATCCGCAGGTCGGGGCCGAGGTGCTCCAGGATCCAGTGGTAGCCCGCCGGCGGCAGCGCCGAGCCGCTGACCATGACGTGCCGCAGCCTGCCGATGTCGTGCTGCCGCGGTGAAACGCCGGCCATGACGACGGCGGCGCCGAGCAGCATGACGTCCGCCCCGGTCCGGGCCGCGACCTCCCAGACCGCGCCCGGCGGGTGGTGCGGCGCGCCTTCGTAGAGGGTGATCGCGGCACCCTGGGTGAGCGCGCCCAGCTGCATGTTCCACAGCGCCCAGCCGCTTGACGTGCAGGCGAACATCCGCTCGCCTGCCCGCAGCCCGCAGTACAGCCCGGACCACTTCAGCCCCTCCAGGGTGATCCCGCCGTGGCCGTGCACCAGGCCCTTGGGCAGCCCGGTGGTCCCGGAGGTGAACAGCACCCACAGCGGGTGGGAGAACTCGACCTGCGCGAAGTCCGGCGGCGAGTCCTCGGCCAGCAGCTCGGCCCACGGCGTCGAGCCGGCGGGGTCCGGCCGGTCGAACGCGTACGGGACGTGGACGAAGTGGCGCAGGCCCGGCAGCTCCTCGCGCAGCCGCGCGACGACGTCGGCGCGGTCGATCACCTTGCCGTTCCAGTGGTAGCCGTCCGCGGCGATGAGCACGGCCGGTTCGAGCTGCGCGAGGCGCCCGAGCGTGCCGTCGGCGCCGAAGTCCGGCGAGCAGCACGCCCACACCGCGCCGACGGCGGCGGTCGCGAGGCAGGCGATCACGGCGTGCTCGGTGTTGGGCAGGTAGGCGCCGACCCGGTCACCGGGCCGCACCCCGGCC
>NZ_JAAGNB010001086.1:0-1242 GCF_010550475.1 Amycolatopsis sp. SID8362 | reverse complement strand
TCGACGGCCTCGACCAGCACCGCCCGTTCCAGCGCCAGGACGAGCGCCTGCCGGCCCCGGGTCGCGCCCAGCCCCGCGACCGCCGTGAGCAGCTCGACCGGCGCGGGCTCGGCGAGCACCGCCGCGGCTTCGGTGATCCGCCGCGCCACGAGCGGCAACGACCCCAGCCGTTCGACGATCGCTTCGCGCACCAGCGTGGGCACCTCGATCGTGTCCAGCGCAGCCTCGGTGACCGGGACCGGCAGCGCGTGCACGACTTCCTCGACGACGAACGGGATCCCGGCCGTCCGATCGTGCAGCCGGGCCGCGAAGGCGTCGGACACGCCGGGTTCGCCGAGCAGGGCCGAGGCCAGCCGCCGCACGCCGTCCGGTTCGAGCGGGCCGAGCCGGACCAGGGTGGTCGAACTGCCCGGGGACGGCCGGTGCGCGCGGCCCAGCGGGAGCCCGCCCGGCACGTCCTCGGGCCGGTGGCTGACCAGCAGGACCGTTCCGGCAGGCAGGTCGCCCATGAGGAACCGCAGCAGCCGCCGCGTGCCGTCGTCGGCCCACTGCACGTCTTCGAGCACCAGCACCAGCGGGCCCAGCAGGTCCAGCAGTTCGCGGACCGCGCGGAAGAACCGGTGCGCTTCGGCCCGCCGGTCCCCCAGCGGTTCCGGCGCGGGCGGCAGCAGCGGCGCGAGTTCCGGGAGGTGCCGGCCCAGGACGCCGGTGAGCGGTCCGGGCGAAGCGGCCGCGGGCAGGTACTTCCCGGCGTCCCGCAACGCTTCGACGACCACACCGCACGGGAACGGCTCGCGCTGCGGCCGGCACCGGGCGGCCAGCACGCGGGTCCCGGCGAGTTCGGGCCGGGCCAGGAGTTCGGCGGCCAGCCGGGTCTTGCCCGTGCCCGCCTCCCCTTCGAGCACGAGGACCGCGGGCGGGCGCAGCGCGGCGGAGACCAGCGCGGCGAGTTCGGCCGTCCGCCCGATCAGGACCCCGTTCGTCATGCCCCGCCCCTTCCCGGAAAGCGGCATCGCGGACCGAACCACCCTGTCCGGTGACCGGAGCTTAGGACCGCCGTTCGGGCGCGCGGAACCCGCGCGGACGGGCACGGAACTTTCGTAGGGGGACCGCGAAAGACATTAGTTACGTAGGCCTACGGGGCGCTGCCTCGCTTGTTAGCGCAGGTGAGCCCACCCGACAGTGAGACGGCGGTGGCTCTCGGTCACCGCGCCGCGATTCACCTGTTCGAGTGAGTGGAGT
>NZ_JAAGNB010001038.1:0-1830 GCF_010550475.1 Amycolatopsis sp. SID8362 | reverse complement strand
GGGCCAGCAGGTGCTCGCCGGCGTCGCGGTAGCCGTGGCCGGCGAGGCCGGTGAAGTCCGCCGCGGGCCCGGCGGGCGTCGCGGGGAGCCCGGCGCGCAGGACCGTCGGCAGGTAGTCCGCCGACGTGGTCACCACGACCTCGGCGCCGGCGGCCCGGTAGGCCCACGCGAGCGGCACGAGGGGGAAGAAGTGTCCCGACAGGGGCACCGTGGCGAAGAGGATCCGCATCGTTCGAGGTTCCCAGCCGCCCGCCGCCGCCAGCGTCTCGTCGATTGCTTGCGGACTTCGTGACGCAGAGCAATCAGAAAGATGCGGTCGTGATCGAGAGTGACCGACGATCAGTGTTGGACGAGTCACGCCCGGTGACTCTTGAAACGATTCAGGCAAAACTCTCAAAGGGGATCATGACCACCAACAGCTCGACGCCCCCAGGCGAGCTGGCGGGCAAGAAGGAGTGGATCGGCCTCGCCGTCCTCATCCTCCCGACCCTGCTGCTGTCACTGGACCTGAGCGTCCTCATCCTGGCCATTCCCCACGTCACCGCGGATCTGCACCCCAGCAGCGCGCAGATGCTGTGGATCGTCGACATCTACGGCTTCACCATCGCCGGCCTCCTCGTCACCATGGGCAACCTCGGCGACCGCATCGGGCACCGGAAGCTGCTGATGATCGGTGCGGCGCTGTTCAGCGTCGCCTCGGCGGTGGCGGCCTGGTCGTCCAGCGCGGAGATGCTGATCGCGGCCCGCGCGGGGCTCGGCATCGCCGGCTCGACCTTGATGCCCACGATGCTGGGCCTGATCTCCACGATGTTCCGGAACGCGAAGCAGCGCGCGGTCGCGATCAGCGTCCAGACGAGCTTCTTCATGGTCGGCATGGCTATCGGCCCGCTGGTCGGCGGCGTGATGCTGTCGGCGTTCTGGTGGGGTTCGGTGTTCCTGCTCGGCCTGCCGGTGATGGGGCTGCTGCTGGTCGTCGCGCCGATCCTGCTGCCCGAGCACAAGGCCACCGGCGCCGGCGGCTTCAAACTCGACCTGGTCAGCATCGTGCTGTCGATGGCCACCATCCTGCCGGTCATCTACGGCCTCAAGGAACTCGCGCGCGGCAGCTCGGTCGTGGTGTCGCTGGTGGTCCTCGCGGCGGGCCTGCTCTTCGGGGTGGCGTTCGTCCGGCGGCAGCGGCGGCTCGCCGACCCGCTCCTGGACGTGCGGCTGCTCGGCCGCCCGGCCTTCAGCGGCGCGCTGGGCATGATGCTGCTCGGCGGGTCCACGATCAGCGGCATCATCCTGCTGTTCAACCAGTACCTGCAGCTGGTGCTCGGCCTGTCGCCGCTGAACTCCGGCCTGTGGCTGATCCCGTACACCGTCGGCATGGTCGCCGGGTACATGGTGTCGCCGGGCCTGGCCCAGCGGTTCCGGCCCGCGGTCGTCATCGCCGCCGGGATGCTGGTCTCCCTGGTCGGTTTCGTGCTGCTCACGCAGGTCCCGGCGAGCGGCGGCCTGGTCATCACGGTGCTCGGCACGGTCCTCGCGACCGCCGGTCTCTCGCCCATGCTGGTGCTGGGCATCGGCCTGGTGATGGGCTCGGCGCCGCCGGAGAAGGCCGGGGCGGCGGGCGCGATCTCGCAGACGAGCAACGAGCTCGGGGTCGCCTTCGGCATCGCCGTGTTCGGCTCGATCGCCACGGCCGTCTACCGCGGCGTGGCCGAGGTCCCGGCCGGGGTGCCGTCCGACGTCGCCGCGGCCGCCCGCGAGGGCATCGCCGAGGGCACGGCCGCGGCGGGCACGCTGCCCGGTGACCTCGCCGGTTCGCTGCTGACCGCCATCCGCGAG
>NZ_JAAGNB010000997.1:0-628 GCF_010550475.1 Amycolatopsis sp. SID8362 | reverse complement strand
CCGGGCCGAGGCGGCCAGCGCGGCCGCCGCGGAGACGCCGAGCGCGGCGACCCGGATGCCGGCCAGCAGCCCGGGTTCGATCCGCTCGAGCCAGCCGATGAGGTCTTCGGCGCGGCGCACCGCCTCGGCGTGCTCGCCCCGCCAGTACGCCAACTCGATCCCGGCGCCGCCCACCGCCAGCGGGATCTGCATGTCCGCCGTCCAGTGCTGCCGCTGCCCGGCGACGAGCTTCGCGGCTTCGTCGAACCGGCCGCGGGCGACGAGGAACAGCGACCAGATGGCGAGGATCCGCGCGGCGACCGCGCTGGACACCCCCCGCCCGGCCCGGCCGGCGCTCTCGTCCGGCCAGTCGCCCATCAGGTAGCGCAGCATCAGCTGCCGCGCCCGCAGCTCCAGCCCGTAGACGCTCCAGCTCAGCCCGGCCTCCTCGGCCCGGGCGACGCCGCGGGCCGCGTGGGCCAGCGCTTCGGCGAACTCGCCCTGGTCGTCGTGGCTCAGCGCCAGGAAGTAGGTCGCGCGGATCTCGGTGTTGAGCGCCCCGGCGTCCCGCGCCTTGCGTTCGGCCTGCCGCAGCCGCTCGCGGGCCTCGGCCGCGTCGCCCGCGGAGTCGGCCAGCGTGCCCAGGGTG
>NZ_JAAGNB010000937.1:0-1790 GCF_010550475.1 Amycolatopsis sp. SID8362 | reverse complement strand
ATTCGGCGCCGATCCGGATGACCGCGCCCTTCACCGGGCAGCCGATCGCGACGCTGCCCCAGGCCACCGACGCCGACGTCCGCTCGGTGTTCGCGAGCGCGCGCACGGCCCAGCGGGCGTGGGCCGACCGCTCCCCCGCCGAGCGCGCCCGCGTGCTCACCCGCCTGCACGACCTCGTGCTCGCCCGCCAGGACGAGGTGCTCGACCTGGTCCAGGTCGAGGCGGGCAAGGCCCGGCTCGACGCGTTCGACGAGGTCAGCGCGACCGCGCTGGTGGCGGCCTACTACGGCAAGCACGCGGCCAAGATCCTCGCCCCGCGGCGCGTCGCCGGGGTCATCCCCGGCCTGACCCGGGCCGGCGAGATCCGCCACCCCAAGGGCGTCGTCGGGATCATCTCGCCGTGGAACTACCCCCTCGCCCTGACCGCGATGGACGTCCTGCCGGCGCTGGCCGCGGGCAACGCAGTCGTGCAGAAGCCGGACAACCAGACCGCGCTCTCCGCGCTGTGGCTGCACGAACTCGCCGAGGAGGCCGGGCTGCCCGCCGGGACCTGGCAGATCGTGCTCGGCCGCGGCTCGAAGATCGGCACCGCGCTGGTCGAGGAGTCCGACTACCTGTGCTTCACCGGCTCCACCCCGACCGGCAAGGAACTGGCCGGGCAGGTGGCGAAGCGGCTCACGTCGTACTCGCTGGAGCTCGGCGGCAAGAACCCGATGATCGTGCTGCCCGACGCCGACGTCTCCAAGGCCGCGACCGGCGCGGTGGCGGCCTGCTTCTCCTCGGCCGGCCAGCTGTGCGTGTCGGTCGAGCGGATCTACGTCCACGAGGACATCCGCGACGAATTCACCCGCGCGTTCGTGGCGAAGACCGCGGCGCTCAAGCTCGGCGGCGCGCTCGACTACCACGCCCAGATGGGGTCGCTGACCTCGGATGACCAGCTCGCCACGGTGTCGGCGCACGTCGAAGACGCGCGCGAGAAGGGCGCTTCGGTGCTCACCGGCGGCCGCCCCCGGCCCGACCTCGGCCCGCTGTTCTACGAGCCGACGGTGCTGTCCGGCGTCACCCCGGACATGCTGCCGTTCGCCGAGGAGACCTTCGGGCCGGTCGTCTCGATCTACGGCTACACCGACGTCACCGAGGCCATCGACCGGGCCAACGACACGCCGTTCGGGCTCAACGCCAGCGTCTGGTCGCGCAACGGCCGCGCGGGCTGGGAGGTCGGCGCGCGCCTGAAGGCCGGCACGGTCAACGTCAACGAGGGCTACGCGGCGACGTTCGGCAGCGTCGGCGTGCCGATGGGCGGCATGAAGGACTCCGGCGTCGGCCGCCGCAACGGCGCCGAAGGCCTGCTGAAGTACACCGAGTCCCAGTCGATCGCGGTGCAGCGCGGGCTCGCCCTGCGGCCGCCGCGCGCGGTGCCGGGTTCGGTGTGGGCGCGCGGGATGACGTTCGGCATCAAGGCCCTGCGCCGCCTCCCCCGCTGAGGCCGTTCACGCGTGTTCGGAGGCCGGGGCGGTCAGCAGGCCCCGGTCGTAGGCGATCGCCACGGCCTCCGCGCGCCGGCTCGCGCCCAGCTTCGCCATCACCCGGGACAGGTGCACGCTCACCGTCTTCTCGCTGATGTAGAGCTCCTCCCCCACCTGCCGGTTGGTGCGGCCCAGCGCCACGCGCTCCAGGACGTCGCGCTCGCGGTCGGTCAGCGGGTCGGTGACCGTGCGGGCCGGCGCGGCCGGTTCGACCCCGGCCAGCTCGACCCGGGCGCGGTGCGCCAGGTCCCGGACCGCGTCGCG
>NZ_JAAGNB010000892.1:0-557 GCF_010550475.1 Amycolatopsis sp. SID8362 | reverse complement strand
CGTCGAGATGGCCGGGCGCGCGGGCGACCAGGTCGGCTGCGACCGCGTCGAGGACCTGACCCTGCTGGCGCCCCTGGTGCTGCCCGAGCGGGGCGGTGTCGCGCTCCAGCTCGTGGTCGGCGGCGCGGACGCCGAGGGCAGGCGCCCGCTGAGCGTCTACGCCCGGCCGGACGGCGCCGAGGACGAGCCGTGGACGCAGCACGCGACCGGCGTGCTCGCCACCGGGGCGCGTCCCGCCGCGTTCGATTCCGCGGTGTGGCCGCCCGAGGGCGCGGTCCCGGTGCCGCTGGACGGGTTCTACGACCGCCTCGCCGACGCCGGGTTCGGGTACGGGCCGCTGTTCCGGAGCCTCGTCTCGGCCTGGCGGGCCGGCGACGAGGTGTTCGCCGAGGTCGGCTTCCCCGAGCAGCGGCGCGGGGAGGCCACGCCGTTCGGCCTGCACCCCGCCCTGCTCGACTCCGCCCTGCACGCGGCGGCCTTCGCCGGGCTGACCGAGGTCGAAGGCGGGCGGCTGCCATTCTCGTGGAGCGGCGTCAGCCTGCACGCCGTCGGCGCGT
>NZ_JAAGNB010000853.1:0-312 GCF_010550475.1 Amycolatopsis sp. SID8362 | reverse complement strand
CGGCGTGCCGGGCCAGGTCGGCGGCGAGCTGCGGCTTGTCCGGCGCCTGCACGACGGCGACCAGCTCGGTCCCGCCGTCGGTGACCCGCGCGGTGACGGCGGCCGCGACGACGTCGGTGTACGCGGTCAGCGCGTCTTCCACGGTCGCCAGGTCGACGCGGGTGCCGCCGAGGGACAGCTGGCGCTCGCGCGGGCCGTGGACGTGCAGGGACCCGTCGGTGCGCCAGTGCGCGAGCACGCCGGTGGCCATCCCGGCCAACCGGAGCTCACCGCGGACGCCCAGGGGCAGCTGCCGCCCGTCCGGCGCGACGA
>NZ_JAAGNB010000805.1:0-1558 GCF_010550475.1 Amycolatopsis sp. SID8362 | reverse complement strand
CCGACGCGGGGCGGCGGGAACTGGCGGAACAGCGAGCGCGTGCCGTCGCCGGCGCGCTCACCGGGGCCGGCGTGACCCAGCGGGTCGACGCCGCCGGCACCGGCACCGAACCCGGGGTCACCGCGATGACCGGCGGGCGGTTCGACGAAGCGGCGGCGGCCCGGATGAGGCGGGTGGAGATCACGTACCAGGGCCCCGGCCCGAGCACGTAGACCGACCAGGAGGCACGGCCATGACCAGCACCGACCAGACGAGAAACCTGCCACTGCCCCAGCCGCGGCCCCGCGCCGAGACGCCGGCGGGCGACCTGCTCCTCGCCCGCGTGCAGGAGCTGAACTACCGCTCCGCCCGCGCGATGGACGGCCACGTGGTGGGCCCGCACGGCCAGAACCTGACCGTCGGCGAAGCACAGGCCCGCGCCGAGCTGATCGACCGGCTCATCGAGCTGGAGCAGCTGCGCGGCAGCCTGCGCCACCGCCGCGTCGGCCGCGTGACGCGGGTGCTGACGCTCCTCACGGTGACGGTGGTCGACCTGCCGATCATGCTGTGGCTGGCCAGTTCCGTGTTCAACGTCGACTGGAGCGACCCGCTCGGCCTGCCCCTGGCGATCAGCATCGTGATCTCGGTGCTGGCCACCGGCGGCGCGGCGACGGCGTTGCACCACCTCGGCCACAACCAGCGCCAGCACAAGAACGCCAAGCGGCAGCTGGACTGGGCGAAGCTGTCGGCGGGGTCGAAGCTCAGCCTGGTCACGGTGGGGCTGCTGGTCGGGCTGATGGGCGTGGTGATGTTCGTCCGGGTGTACACCGAGGGCGTGCTGTCCGGGATGAACGACCTCGCCGTGCTGATGGCGGTGCTGGTCGCCCTGGTGATGGTGGTGTCGGCGACGCTGGTGTTCTGGACGGCGTTCCGCGACGGTTCGCTGGAGCAGGACGACCTGCGCCACTACAGCGACAGCGTGCGGCCGTTCCTGGCGGCGAAGCGCGAGTACGAGGACCAGGCCCACGAGCTGAGCTGCCAGTACGACCTCCTGCGGCGCCAGGCGGGCCGCGCGGAGGAATGACCTCGGGGGAACCCGGGGACCCGGGCCGGCGGGAAGGGGCTGCCCGCTGGCCCGGGTGACGTCGCCCGGATGACGTGAATGACTCATTCATGTCGTCGGACGACGTGAATGAGTCATTCACGGCGGCGGGTCAGGGGCGCGGGACCCCCATCGGGTTGGGCACCGGGACCACCCCGCTGTCGACCACCGCGCGGCTGAGCGGGACCGCCAGCTCCAGCGCCCGCTCGAAGTCCGCGCCCAGCGCCTCGACCGGCCCCGCGGCCAGCCGATCGGTGTCGGCCTCGACCCGGCGGCGCAGCTCCCGGCCCGCGTCGGTCAGCCGACCGGCCTCGTCGAGCACACCGCGAGACCGCAACCGGTCCACCGCGGCGTCCCACTCCTCGTCCGTCCATCCCCGGTGCGGCTGGACGTCCGCGCGGCCGATCACCCCGTCACCGATGTGGGTGAGGGTCGTCTCCAGCCCGCTCAACCCCGCGTGGACCGCCGCCAAAACAT
>NZ_JAAGNB010000766.1:0-927 GCF_010550475.1 Amycolatopsis sp. SID8362 | reverse complement strand
CTGCGCGACCTCGACGGCGCCGCGCGGGCGCACGTGCTGACCCGGCTCCGGACGCTCGTCGCGGCCGGCCCGGACGCCGGGGCCGAGCTGGCGGACGCCACGGCCGACGAGATGTTCGCGCTGCTCGACGAAGAACTGGGTGCCGCCAAGTGACGAACGAACAGAAGCTCCTCGACTACCTCAAGCGCGCCACCGGCGACCTGCGCGAGGCCCGCGGCCGGGTCCGCGAGCTCGAAGACCGCGCGCACGAGCCGATCGCCGTCGTCGGGATGAGCTGCCGGTACCCCGGCGGCGTCACCTCGCCCGAGGAGCTGTGGGCGCTGGTCGACGAGGGCCGCGACGCCGTCACCGAGTTCCCGCGGGATCGCGGCTGGGACCTGGCGAAGCTGTACGACCCTTCGTCGGCGCCCGGTACGAGTTACGTCCGGCACGGCGGTTTCCTCGACGACGTCGCCGGGTTCGACGCCGCGCTGTTCGACCTCAGCCCGCGTGAAGCCACGGCGATGGATCCGCAGCAGCGGCTGCTGCTCGAAGCGGCCTGGGAGGCGTTCGAGCGGGCCGGCATCGCGCCGGATTCCGTGCGCGGCAGCAAAACCGGCGTGTTCGCCGGTACCAACGGCCAGGACTACGGGCCCCGGCTGCACGAGGCACCCGCCGACGTCGAAGGGCACCTGCTGACCGGGCTCGCCGCGAGTGTCCTTTCCGGACGGATCGCCTACGCCTTCGGTCTCGAAGGCCCGGCGCTCACGGTGGACACCGCGTGCTCGGCGTCGCTGGTCGCGGTGCACCTGGCGATCCGGTCGCTGCGGGCGGGGGAGAGCACGCTCGCGCTGGCGGCCGGCGTGTCGGTGATGAGCACGCCCGGCGGGTTCGTCGAGTTCAGCCGGCAGCGCGGGCTCGCCCCGGACGGCCGCTGCAAGTCCTTCG
>NZ_JAAGNB010000715.1:0-1424 GCF_010550475.1 Amycolatopsis sp. SID8362 | reverse complement strand
GGGCAGGGTCGCCACCACGATCGCGGCGGCCGCAGCGGCGGCGACGAGCCCCGCGCCGATCGCCAGCGGGCGGACACGACGGCGTCGACCGGCGAGCACGTGGTTCTGGAGCTGGTGGCGGCTGCGGTCGACGACGTCCTGGGGCGGCTCGCCGGGCAGGAGCGCGGTGCGCAAGGTCTCGAGGTCATTCATCGGAGGCCTCCGGGGAGAGAACAGGGGCGAGCTTCTTGCGGGCGCGCGTCAGCCGGGAGCCGACCGTGCCCGGGGAGATGCCGAGGGCCTCGGCGACTTGCGCGTAGTCGAAGTCGGCGAGGGCCACCAGGAGCAGGACGTCGCGCTCTCCGGCGCTCAGCCGGGACAACGCTTTTCCCAGCTGGCCGGCCACGACGACGCGGTTTTCGTGGCCTTCGTCGGGCCGCGGCGCTTCGAGCCGCGACAGGGCCCGGTAGTGGCGGGCTTCCTTGCGGCGGTGCCGCGACACCAGGTTCGTCGCGATGCCGAACAGCCAGGCGCGCAGTTCGCCGCGGGCCGGGTCGAACGTCGCGCGGCGGTCGAACGCCACCAGGAAGGTTTCCGCGGCGACGTCCTCCGCGACCTGCGTGCCGAGCCGGCCGGCGAGGTAGCGGTAGACCTCGGCGAAGTGACGGTCGTGCACCTCGGTGAACTGCTCGGCGCCGGTCACCGGGGCTGCCTCGGTCATGGAGTTCCTTCCCGTCGGCGACAGCTTCACCCCCACTTCGCCGCGGGACCCGAACTTCTTCCCTACCCGATCGGCCAAGGCCGCTGCGGGCCGCGGAGCCGCTCGTACGCCGCGGCCGCACGGAGGACGCCGACGTCGTCGAAGCGGCGGCCGCTGAGCTGGACGCCGATCGGGCGGCCGTCGTCGGTGTAGCCGCAGTTGACCGAGACCGCGGGCTGGCCGGACATGTTGTACGGCACGGTGAACGCGATGTGCTCGAACGGGCGGGCCGGGTCGTTCGTCGGGGACGCCCACTCCGCGGGCGGGGCCGCGACCGGGCAGGTCGGCGACAGCACCACGTCGAACGCCGAGGTCGCGCGCAGGGCCGCGACGCTGATCGCGTCGATCTGGGCGAAGCCGCGGTACGCGTCCACTCCGGACACCTCCGCGCCGCCCGCGGCCCAGTCCGCGATGTACGGCAGGACCTTCGCGCGCCGCTCCGCCGGCAGCGCCGCCATGTCCGACCAGGCGCGGGTGCGCCAGAAGACGTCGAGGCCGTCGAGCATTTCGCGGGTCAGGAACGGCTCGACCAGCTCGACGACCGCGCCCGCGGCTTCGAAGGCGCGGGCCGCCGCGGTGACGGCGTCGCGGGTGGCCGGGTCGACCGGGAGGCCGACGCCGGGGTCGAGGTGCAGGCCGATGCGCAGGCGCCCCGGCGAGCCTTCGAGCGACCAGTCCAGGTCCG
>NZ_JAAGNB010000656.1:0-788 GCF_010550475.1 Amycolatopsis sp. SID8362 | reverse complement strand
GGTGGCGGCCGCGAGCCCCGAACCGGCCGCCGCGGTGGGCCGCTGACCGCCCGGGGTCACTCCCGGGCGGCCAGGCCGTCGAGGTGCAGCACGCCGCCGGTGTGGTGCGCGGCCACGAACTCCGGTCCCTTCGTCACCAGGCGGGCGATCGCCGTGGCGTGGCCGTGACCCAGGCCGTGGTCCGTCTTCAGCCACGTGATGATCTCGCCGTGCTTGGTGAGGTTCTTGCTCGCCGCCAGGCCGAGGAAGGCGCGCGGGGTGATGCCGGTCTGCTTCTCGGCGTTGTCGAGGTAGGCCTGGAAGGACATGGGGACTCCGGGGATCGGTGCGGGTTGTGTGTCCCCAAGTTCTCACCGACAACTTTTTTTGTCAAGGCTTCGCCGCGAACACCGCCAGCGTCGTGTACGGCAGCACGAAGGGCTTTTCGATCGCTGCGCCGACCGCGGCCAGCACCTCCGCCAGCGCCTCCGGCGCCAGCCGCGTCAGGCCGCCGGTCGTCGGCAGGAAGTCCAGCCATTCCTCGCGCGTGTACCGCTTCTCCCAGGTGAACCGCCGTCGTTCCGGCTCGCCGAAGACGCCCGAGGCCCGGATCGCGTCGGCGAACCCGGTGAACATCACCTCGTACAGCTCGGCGGCACTCCGCTGCTCCCCCGCGAACGGCGAGCCCGGCATGGCGGCCTTCAACGCGTCCGCGACCGCGGCGGGCGGCTGGAAGACGTGGGCGAACACCGCGAGCAGCCCGCCGGGCCGCAACACGCGCGCCGCCTTCGCCGGGCCGGCGACCGGGT
>NZ_JAAGNB010000605.1:0-809 GCF_010550475.1 Amycolatopsis sp. SID8362 | reverse complement strand
TCGCCACGACGTCGATCCGCCGCGGGCCGGGCCGCCGCCACAGCCGGTCGACCCGGAGCTCGGCGACCAGGCTGCCGTCGGGCGGGACCGGGGTGGTCGCCGACAGCGGGTTGTCCAGCCCGGTGAACCGCGCGAGGCCGCCGAGCACCCCGGTCGGCGCGTCCTTCCACCACAGGTGCAGCGAGGCGTCCAGCGGCGTGCCGGGCGCGAGGCTGATCTTCCGGTAGTCCTCCGCCGTCATGCCTTCGACGACGACCTCGTAGCTGCCCCCGGTCAGCCCGGCCGGCAGCGACGCGCTCACCGTGCCGGAGTAGGTGTCGCTGCCGATGGTGCACAGCTCGGTGCCGCGGACGCCGTGGCGGAACACCACGGCCCACGCGGGCACGGTCCCGGGCACGACCGCGTGGCCGCTTTCGAACGTGAAGCCGGCCATCACTTCTCCTTTCCCAGCTGCGAAAGCAGCACCGGGACACCGGGGTCGCCCACCGGGTGCGGCGGGCCCTCGTCCGGCGCCGGCGCGAGATCGCGCCAGCGCAGGGAAAGCCGGCTGCCGAACCGGCCGGGGCTGCGCAGCGAGCCCGCGGTGAGCACGAGCTCGTCGACGGTCACCTCGACGGCGGCCGTCCCCGGGGTCCCGGTCAGGCGGACCGGCACGCCGGTCACCACCGGCACCGTCATCCCGACCACGCCGGTGACCACCAGGGTGAGCCGGGGCCAGGCGGCGCCGTAGTCGCGGAAGTCCGTGCCGTCACCGGGGTCCGCGGTGGTGAACACGACGGCGGACGGGTCGGCCGCGAGCACCGCGCGCG
>NZ_JAAGNB010000562.1:0-528 GCF_010550475.1 Amycolatopsis sp. SID8362 | reverse complement strand
GAGGGTGACGGCCACGAGCACGGCCGCCGGCGCGCGGCGCGCCCACAGCAGGGGGACGAGCTGCACCGCGCTGAGCCCGGCCGCGACCCAGCCCTGGTGCGGGGTCCAGGCGCCGCTGGCGAAGAACACCGCGGCGACCGCCGCCGTCGTGAGGAGGGACTGGCGCATGCGCCCGACAGTAGAGTGCGCGGCATGATCCGGGTCCAGGTCGTCGACGACCACGCGCTCGTGCGCGAGGGCATCGCGCTGATCCTGGGCGCGCAGCCGGACCTCGACGTCGTCGCGCGGTACGGGAGCGGGCCGGAGCTGCTCGCCTCCACCGTGGCGGCCGACGTCGTGCTGCTCGACCTGTACCTGCCCGGCATGGACGGCCTCGAAGTCCTGCGGCGGCTCCCGCCCACGGCCCCGCGGGTGCTGATGCTGACCACGGTCGGGCGGCCCCGCGAAATCCGCGAAGCGCTCAACGCGGGCGCGGCCGGCTTCGTGCTCAAGGACTCCTCCGGCGACGAGCTGGCGGCCGCGGTCCGG
>NZ_JAAGNB010000519.1:0-732 GCF_010550475.1 Amycolatopsis sp. SID8362 | reverse complement strand
GGCGGGGTCGCCGCCGCGGTGCCCGGCGGGTTCGGGGACCCAGTACCGCTCGTTCCGGAAGGCGTGCGTGGGCAGGTCGACGCGCACCGCGCCGGACCCGGCGTAGACCGCGTGCCAGTCCGGGGACGTGCCCGCGACGTGCAGCTCGGCCAGTGCCGCCTGCAGCGCCAGGGGTTCCGGGCGGCCCGCGCGCAGCACCGGGACGCAGGTCAGGTCGTCGGCGCAGTCCTGGGCCATCGCGGACAGGACGCCGTCGGGGCCTAGTTCGGCGAAGCGGTGGACGTCGCGCTCGGTCAGCCACGCGATCCCGTCGCGGAAGCGCACCGCGCCGCGGACGTGGGCGACCCAGTAGTCCGGGCTGGTCAGCTCCTCGGCGGTGGCGAGCCGGCCGGTGACGTTCGAGACCACCGGGATCTTCGGCGCCGCGTAGGTCAGCGTGCGCGCGACCTCGCCGAACTCGGCGAGCACCGGGTCCATCAGCGGCGAGTGGAACGCGTGGCCGACGCGCAGGCGCTTCGTCTTGCGGCCCATTGCGGCGAACCGCGCTTCGCACTCCGCGACCGCGGTTTCGGCGCCGGACACCACGACCGAACGGGGGCCGTTGACCACGGCGACGGCGATCGCGCCGAGCCCGGCCAGCACCGGGGTGACCTCGTCCTCGGCCGCCTGCACGGCGAGCATCGCGCCGCCGGCGGGCAGCGCCTGCATCAGCCGGCCGCGGGCGGCCACCAG
>NZ_JAAGNB010000469.1:0-898 GCF_010550475.1 Amycolatopsis sp. SID8362 | reverse complement strand
CCAGCGCCACCTCGGTCCAGTGCTGGGCCGAGACGTCCTGGTAGGCGCCGCGGACCGCGAGCAGCTCGCCGCGGGCGTCGGCGACCGGCTCGGCGACCACCCGGATGTGCCGGGCGACGCCGTCGGAGCGCTGCAGCCGGAACGCCGTCGACGACGGGCGCTGGTGGTGCAGCACCGCGCGCAGGAACCGGCCGATCGACGGCGCGTCGTCGGGGTGCGCGTGCGTGGCCAGGTCGTGCAGCGACAGCGGCGTCGCGTTCGGCGGCAGGCCGTACAGCGCGAACAGCTCGGTGTTCCAGGTGATCGCCCCGGTCACGACGTTCTCCTCGAACCCGCCGATCCGGCCGAGCCGCTGGGCGTGCTGCAGCAGCACGGCGAGCTTCGCGGCGTCGTCCTGGACGCGCAGGATCAGCAGCACGTTCCCGGCGAAGCGCGTGACGCTGACGTCGGTGAGCACGGTCAGCGGGACCTGGTCGACCAGCGTGGTGATGGCCATGCTGTCGGCGCGGAACGGCTCGCCGGTGGCGTAGACCCGCTGGATCTTGTCGAGCAGGCCGCTCTCCTGGGCCGCCAGCGGGTACGTCTCCAGCATGCGGGTGCCGACGATCCGGCTGCGCGGCCGCCCGCCGGGGTCGGCGAACCGGACGTTGGCGTGGTGGATGCGGAAGTCGGTCAGCCGGCCGCCGTCGACGCACGGCGACAGCAGCACGGCCGGGTCGTGCAGGCCGTCGACGAAGTCCACCAGCTCGCCGAGGAAGTCCCCGGCGCCGGCGAGCACCGGGGCGACCACGCCGTCCCACGTGTCGAGCGTGTGCGCGCACAGTTCGGCCAGCGCCTCCAGCTGACGGCGCTGCCGCCCGGGCTCGGCGGGCAGCGGGTCCGGCCAGCACATCTCGAC
>NZ_JAAGNB010000420.1:0-1370 GCF_010550475.1 Amycolatopsis sp. SID8362 | reverse complement strand
CGCGCGAGGCCAGCACGACGGCGGCGCCCTCCTCGGCGAAGAGGCGGGCCGCGGCCGCGCCGATGCCGCGGCTGGCGCCGGTGATGAGCACTACCTTGCCGGTGAGCAGGCCGATCGTGGTGTTCGTCATGAACCCGACGCTGCCCCGGCGGGCAACCCGGAGACAGGCACAGGCCGTACCAGGATCCGGCGCGGGTGCGTTCGCATACTGGAGGGGTGGACAAGCAGGAGCTGGGTGCGTTCCTCCGTAGCCGTCGTGAGCGGCTGCGGCCGCAGGACGTGGGCCTGCCCGGCGGACCGCGCCGGCGGACGCCGGGACTGCGCCGGGAGGAGGTCGCGGTGCTCGCGCACATCTCCACCGAGTACTACGTCCGCCTCGAGCAGGGCCGGGCACCGCGGCCGTCGGGCGAGGTCCTGGCCGGCATCGCCGAGGCACTCCGGCTGACCGGCGCCGAGGCCGAGCACCTGCACGTCCTGGCGGGCACCGCGCCGATCCGGAGCGGGCGGCACCCCCGCGACGTGCGCCCCAGCATCCTCGCGCTGTTGCAGCGGCTGCCTCAGACGGCCGCCTTCGTCGTCTCCGCCACCTTCGAGGTGCTGGCGTGGAACGACCTCGCGGCGGCGCTCATGGAGGACTTCGCGGCGGTCCCGCCCGAGCGGCGCAACCTCGCGCGCAAGGCGTTCCTCGAGCCGGCCGGGTCGCTGTACCGGGTCTCCGACGTCGCCGAGTTCCGGCTCAACGTCGTCCGGGGGCTGCGGGCGACCCTGGCCCGCTACCCTGCGGATCCGGCGGTGACCGGGCTCGTCGCCGAGCTGCGCGCGGGCAGTGCCGACTTCGCCCGGTTGTGGGAGCGGCACGACGTGCACGCGGCGCCGGTGCTCTCCAAGACCTTCCGGCACCGGGCGGTGGGTGACGTGACCGTCGACTGCGACTCCCTCGCCCTGCGCGGCGACGACCAGCACCTGGTGCTCTACACCGCGCCACCCGGCTCCCGCGGGGCCGAGGCGCTGGCGTTCCTGGAGGTGGTGGGGCCGGCGGGCGTCACGCCCTAGCCGTCAGGAGGCGTCGACCAGGCGGGCCGCGGACTTCAGCACCGCGTCGCGCAGGGAGCCGATGTCCGGGACCGCCGCGCCGTTGGCCTGGAGGCCGATGTGCACCGAGTCGCGGTAGGTGGCCACCGCGATGCCGACCGCGTGGCGCGGGGCCAGCGGCACGAACGGGTAGACCGCCGCCAGCCGGGCGCCGTCGATCGAGAGGCGGGCCGGGGGCAGCGGGACCGTGGTGACGACCAGGTCGAACAGCATCGGCGCGGCCAGTCCCGCGGTGCGCGTGCCCAGCCGGTGCAGCAGCGGCGGGACGCGGTCGGCCA
>NZ_JAAGNB010000366.1:0-6438 GCF_010550475.1 Amycolatopsis sp. SID8362 | reverse complement strand
CGCCGCCCGCACCCTGCCACTTCGCCGTCGCCCTCGCTCGCCCCCGGCAGCCCGGCCGTCCGCGCGCCCGTCTCCGGGCAGGCACCGCCCCGACGTCCCGTGCAAGGGACTGTGCACGTGCACGGCGCAAGTTGCGTTCTGCACGGTTGTCGAGATCAACTTTATCGGTGCCAATCGATCGCTGCGGTCAGCTGGGCCAAAGAATCGTACCCCCGATGCCGGGCCGGTCAATTTTGTCGTCCACTCGGGCGCTGACCTGCGAAAAGCGGATTTCCGGCCGAGAACCGCGCCGACCCCGCTCCCAAAGGGGGAATTCCGGTTACCGGGCAGGCCTCACCCGGGCATCCGGCCGTCACCCGATTAGCCCAAGCAGGGCAGCAGCATACCTCGGACGATCTACACTCTGTACCCCCAACGGGTGGGTCAAGTCTCAAGATGTGCCCGATCTTGTGGCGTTGCGAGCCCACGTCCCCCGACCTGGTGATTTCTTTCGAGAACCGGCGCCGACCAGTGGATCTTCGCCGCCACGCCGCCCACGGTGGACCCTCTTCGGCGCTACGGAACCGTAGTATGACTACCCCGCGTGACGATCGGTCACCCGCGTCCGGCCGGGTTACCTCGTTCGCCGCAGCGTAGGCCGAACGCGACAACGTCGCGTCACAATTTTTCTCATCATTACGGGTGATCTGCCCGTGACCCAGTCACCAAAAGCGTATTCGACCCTTTCGACGAGAAACCGAATACGGCGCCCGCCGGACCCCCGAACGTCCCGGCCGCCTTCGGACTCCGCCGGACGGCGTAGTTACGATGTTCGCCTCGCAGACCGCAAGGGCGGCCGGCGCCCGCCGCGGGCACCGGGTCCCGCCGCCACGCCAGGCTCTCTGCCGGAGGCACCCATGTACGACGTCGCGCGACCAGCGACGGGCAACGCCCTCGAGGAGACCGGCCGGATGCCGGCCCTCTTCACCGGAGAGCGCCCGCCGGGCGCCCCGCAGCGGCGGACCGCCGCCCCCACCGGCCCCGACTACGCCGGGATCCAGGCCAGTCCCGAGTTCGTCGCGCTGCGCCGCCGGTTCCGCGGGTTCGTCTTCCCGATGAGCTTCGCCTTCTTCGCCTGGTACATGACCTACGTGCTGCTGGCGGCCTACGCGCACGACTTCATGAGCACCAAGGTGTTCGGCCAGGTCAACGTCGGCATCGTGCTCGGCATCGGCCAGTTCGCGAGCACCGCGCTGGTCACCTGGCTCTACCTCCGCTACGCGCGCCGCCAGGTCGACCCGCGCGTGGCCGAGCTGCGCGCCGCCGCGGGCGCGCCGGAAGGGACGCGCCGGTGACCGCCCTCGCCGCGGGGGCACCCGCCAGCAACCCGCTCGTCAACACGGTCGTGTTCGCCCTCTTCGTGGCGATCACGCTGTACGTCGTCTACCGGGCCAGCTCCCGGAACTCCTCGACGTCGGACTACTACGCCGCGGGCAGCGCCTTCACCGGCCGCCAGAACGGCATCGCGCTCTCGGGCGACTTCCTGTCGGCGGCGTCCTTCCTCGGGATCGCCGGCGCCATCGCGATCCACGGCTACGACGGCTTCCTCTACTCCATCGGCTTCCTGGTCGCCTGGCTGGTCGACCTGCTGCTGATCGCCGAGCTGCTGCGCAACACCGGCCGCTTCACGATGGGCGACGTGCTCAGCTTCCGGATGAAGCAGCGCCCGGTGCGCGCGGCGGCGGCGACGTCGACGCTGGTCATCTCCTTCTTCTACATGCTGGCGCAGATGGCGGGCGCCGGCGGCCTGGTGGCGCTGCTGCTCAACGTGCACTCCAAGCTCGGCCAGGCGCTGGTGATCGGCGTCGTCGGCCTGGTCATGGTGCTGTACGTGCTGGTCGGCGGGATGAAGGGCACCACGTGGGTGCAGATCATCAAGGCGACCATCCTGCTGCTGTGCGGCGCGCTGCTCACGGTGTTCCTGTTCGGCAAGTTCGGCTTCTCGTTCTCGAACCTGCTCTCCTCGGCGGCCGAGAACAGCCCGCTCGGCGACAAGCTCCTCGAGCCGGGCGGCTCGTACGGCAAGAACGGCACCACCAAGCTGGACTTCGTGTCGCTGGCGCTGGCGCTGGTCCTCGGCGCGGCGGCGCTGCCGCACGTGCTGATGCGCTTCTACACCGTGCCGAACTCCCGCGAGGCGCGGCGAAGCGTCGTCTGGGCGACGGCGTGCATGTTCCTCTTCTACCTGTGCACGCTGGTGATCGGCTTCGGCGCGGCGGCGCTGGTCGGCGCGGACGAGATCAAGGCCGCGCCCGGCGGCGAGAACTCGGCGGCCCCGCTGCTGGCCCTGCACGTCGGCGGGACGCTGCTGCTGGGCATCATCGCCGCGGTGGCGTTCGCGACGATCCTCGCGGTCGTGGCCGGGCTGACGATCACCGCGTCGGCCTCCTTCGCCCACGACGTCTACGCGAACATCTTCAAGCGGGGCAAGGCGGAGCCGGCCGACGAGGTCCGGGTGGCGCGGCTGACCGCGATCGTCGTCGGCGCCATGGCGATCGTCGGCGGGGTACTGGCGAACGGGCAGAACATCGCGTTCCTGGTGGCGCTGGCGTTCGCGGTGGCGGCGTCGGCGAACCTCTCGACGCTGCTCTACTCCTTGTTCTGGAAGCGGTTCAACACGACCGGCACGCTGTGGGGCATCTACGGCGGCCTGATCGCGTGCCTGCTGCTCGTGCTCTTCTCGCCGGTCGTGTCGGGCTCGCCGGACTCGATCTTCAAGGGTATCGACTTCGCCTGGTTCCCGCTGAAGAACCCGGGCCTGGTCTCGATCCCGTTCTCGTTCCTGTGCGGGTTCGTCGGCACGCTGGTCGGCAAGCCGAAGGCGGACGAAGCCAAGCAGGCCGAGATGGAGGTCCGCTCCCTCACCGGGATCGGCAGCTGAACCCCGCCTGGACGGCCCGCGTCACGCGCGCAGGCCGTCCAGGATCACGGCCAGCACCCGCCTGCCGTCCTCCGGGCTGCAGTTGCGCACGGCCATCCCCGCGCCGTGCCCCAGCCGGAGCACGTCGACGCCCTCGATGTCCGCGCGGACCAGCCCCGCGTCCCGGGCCGCGTCGACCAGCACGCCGGTCGCCTCGCGCAGCCGCTTCTGGCAGTACTGGAACGTCTCCGACCCGGAGTCGATCGACTCCTTGAGGAACGTGGCCAGCTTGTGCCGCTCGACCACCCAGGTGACCTGCGCGGTCAGCCACGCCTCCAGCGCCTCCCACGGCGGCAGCTCGTCGTGCAGCGCGAACGCGCGGTCGGCGAGCACTTCGATTTCGTCGCGGTAGACCGCTTCGAACAGCTTCTCGCGGGTCGGGAAGTGCCGGTAGAGCGTCCCGGCGCCGACGCCCGCCTTCTTCGCGATGTCGTCCAGCGGCACGTCGGGCCCGTGGCCGGTGAAGAGCTCCTTCGCCGTCGCGACGATGCGCTCGTAGTTGCGGCGTGCGTCCGCCCGCATCGGACGCGCCGTGTCCCCGCCCGGCATCCCGGCCTCCTCACCACGTAACCGGAGAGATTCTCCGAATTCACTTGCGCATCCGGAGACGCTCTCCATATTATCGCGTCGTGTCCAAGTGGAGAAGCTCTCCACTTACCTTCGTGCTCCTTGGGGGAGTATCCCTTGTCGCAGCAAACGCTCCACCCCGCGCCCGTGGCGGCCCCGCCACGCCGCAGCGGGCTCGTCCTGGCGATCATCCTGACCTGCCAGCTCATGCTCATCCTCGACGCGACCGTGATGAACGTCGCACTCCCGCGCATCCAGTCCGACCTGGGGTTCTCCCCCACCGGCCTGTCCTGGGTGATGACCGCCTACAGCCTCGTCTTCGGCGGGCTGCTGCTGCTCGGCGGCCGGGCGGGCGACCTGTTCGGCAGGCGCCGGATGTTCGTCGCGGGCACCGCCCTGTTCACCCTCGCCTCGCTGGCCGGCGGCCTCGCCGACTCGGCCGCGCTGCTCATCGCCGCCCGCGTCCTGCAGGGCGTCGGCGCCGCGATGGCGGGCCCGAGCACCTTGGCGCTGGTCACGACGACGTTCACCGAGGCCAAGGCCCGCGTCCGGGCGCTCGCGCTGTTCTCCGCGATGTCCAGCGGCGGCTTCGCGATCGGCCTGATCGTCGGCGGCCTGCTCACCGAATGGATCTCGTGGCGCGCCGCGCTGTTCATCAACGTCCCGTTCGGGCTGGCGATCGTGCTCCTCGCCCCGCGGTTCGTCCCCGAGCCGCCGCGCCGGCGCGCCCATCTCGACCTGCCCGGCGCGATCACCGGCACCTTCGGCGTCGGCGCGCTCGTGTTCGCCTTCACCCACGCCGCGTCCGACGGCTGGGCGAGCCCGGTGACCCTCGGGTCGCTCGCCGGCGGCCTGGCGCTGCTGACGGCGTTCGTCGTGATCGAAGCCCGGACCGCGCTGCCGCTGGTCCCGCTGCGCCTGTTCGCCGACCGCAACCGCAGCGCGGCCTATGTCAGCTTCTTCCTCGGCCCGATGGCGATGATGTCGATGTTCTTCTTCCTCACCCAGTTCATGCAGGACATCCGGCACTACGCGGCGCTGGCCACCGGGTTCGCGTTCCTGCCGATGGCGGCGCTCATCTTCACGATGAGCCGGCTCGTGCCGCGGCTGCTCCCCCGCTACGGGCCGAAGCCGCTGGCGCTCACCGGGTCGCTGCTGATGGTCGCGGGGGTCACCTGGCTCGCCACGCTCACCACGAGCAGCGCGTACTTCCCGGCACTGCTGGGTCCGCTGCTGCTGATGGGGCTCGGCGGCGGGCTGGCGTTCGCGCCGCTCAACGTGATCGTGATGGCCACGGTGCCCACCGAGGACGCGGGCGCCGCGGGCGGCGTGCTGCAGACGATGCAGCAGGTCGGCAGCACGCTGGGACTGGCCGTGCTGATCACCGTGTTCGGCTCGGTGACCCGCACCACGACGTCGACGGGCGCCCAGCTCACGGTCGACGGGATGACCGCCGCGTTCGCGACGGCCGCGGTGTTCGCGGCCGGCTCGTTCTTGGTGGCGCTGACGTTCCGCCGGGTTACAGCTTCTGCCCGGCCTTGACCTTGTGCGTCACCCGGCGCTCGACGAGGAACGAGACGAACGGGACGCAGCCGGCCAGCAGCACCAGCACGGTGCCCTTGATCGACCAGCGGGCCTTGATCGCCAGGTCGATGGTCAGCACCAGGTAGATCATGTAGAGGACGCCGTGGATCGGCGAGTAGACCGCGGACGGCGTCGGGTTGTCGAAGCCGTAGCGCAGCACCATCACGAAGCACAGGCCGAGCAGCCCGACGCCGGTGACGTAGGCGGCGGTCCGGAAGCGGAGCAGGGGGCCGGCGAGCGGCACCGCGGTCCGGGCGCCTTCGGTGCTGGTGGTCATCGGGTCGTCCTCACTCTGCGGCCTGCTGGTCGCGGGCGTTCAGCTCGCGCAGGTAACGGTTGTACGCGGCCAGCTCCTCGTCTTCGTCCGAGCGTTGCACGTCGGGACGGGGACGGGGAGCGGGCACCTCGGCGACGGGCTTTTCGCCGGGCTTCTCGTCCGCGGTGCCGTCGGCTTCGGCCTTCAGGCGGAGCTTGCGGATCCGCCAGAACATGAAGGCCGGGAAGAGCCCGAACAGCGGCCACTGCAGGACGTAGCCGAGGTTCTGGAAGGTGCCGTTCGCCGAGGTGAAGCGGTCCCACTGCCACCAGGCGAGCCCGCAGCAGACGAGCAGGCTCACCAGGCACGTCGCGGCGATCGCGATCCGGCGCCCCCAGGGGGACGCGGCAGGCGGCTGGGGATCTGGCACGGCATCGACGCTAGCACTGGGCGGCTGAGGACCGGCGGCCGACCGCGTACCGGGTGGCGCCGCTCTCAGCCCAGGTCGGCAGCGCTTTACCGCCCCTTGGCCCGGACGGACTCGGCCTGAGTCGCCTGGCCGCGTGGTCTGCCCGGCGTCTCGGGGATGTCGTGAAAGGGTCGTTCATGTCGTCTGACGAGGTGAACGACCCTTTCATGGCGTTTCGGGCCGCGGGCTCAGCCCTGCTTGCGCACCGACTGCGCGCCCTTCGCATACCCATCCGCCAACCCGAACACCTTCTGCGCGTACTCCGTCGAGTTGTTGTACGACAGGATCCCGGCCCACCAGCCGCCCGGGCTCGCCATGTCGCGGCCGCCCGCGCACAGGTAACGGGCCGCCGCCAGGGCCGCGTCGTCGATCTGCTGGGGGTCGCCGAGGCCGTCGCCGTTGCCGTCGGAGGCCCACTTGCGCCAGGTGCCCGGGATGAACTGCATCGGGCCGACCGCGCGGTCGACGCCCGCGTCGCCGTCGTAGCGGCCGCCGTCGGTGTCGCCGATGGCCTGGACCCCGGCCGAGCCGTCGAGCGGGACGCCGATGATCGGCTTGGACGGGCGGCCGTCGGCGCCGAGGACCGCGCCCGCGTACTGGCCG
>NZ_JAAGNB010000326.1:0-473 GCF_010550475.1 Amycolatopsis sp. SID8362 | reverse complement strand
AACCGCCTCGACCGCGTCACCGGGCTGAGCCTGCCCGCGACGCTCATCTTCGACTACCCGTCACCGGCCACGCTGGCCCGGCACCTCACCGCGGAACTGGCGGGCGACGAGCCCGCGCCGCGCGGGGTCGACGGGCTGCTCGACGAGCTCGGCCGGCTCGGCGCGAGCCTGGGCGACGCCGACCGGGCCCGGGTGGCGGAGCAGCTGCGGCTGCTCGCCGCGGGCTGGGCGGGCGAAACCGCCGCCCCGAGCCTCGACACCGCCAGCGACGAGGAGATGTTCGACCTCCTCGGCAAAGAGTTCGGCATCTCCTGATCCGGCGCCCGCTACTGCATGGAGTGAACGACGATGGACAACGAGGAAAAGCTCCGCTACTTCCTCAAGCGGGTCACGGCCGATCTTCAGGACACCCGCCGGCGGCTCCAGGAAGCGCAGACCCCCGAGCCGATCGCGATCGTCGGCCTCGGCTGCCG
>NZ_JAAGNB010000266.1:0-1323 GCF_010550475.1 Amycolatopsis sp. SID8362 | reverse complement strand
GCTCGCCGACGCCGGACTGCTGACGCCGCACTGGCCAGCGCCCTACGGCCGGGGTGCCGGCGCCGCGGAGCAGCTGCGGATCGACGGCGCGCTGGCCGAAGCCGGCGTCCGCCGCCCGGACCTGGTGATCGGCGCGTGGGCGGTGCCGACGATCCTCGAACACGGCAGCGACGAGCAGCGCGAACGGTTCGCCCGGCCCACCCTCCGTGGTGAGCTCACGTGGTGCCAGCTGTTCAGCGAACCCGGCGCGGGCTCCGACCTGGCGGCGTTGCGGACGGCGGCGCGGCGGGTCGACGGCGGCTGGCGGCTGTCCGGTCAGAAGGTGTGGACGTCGCTGGCGCGCGAAGCCGATTGGGGGATCTGCCTGGCCCGCACCGATCCGGACGCGCCCAAGCACAAGGGCATCACGTACTTCCTGGTCGACATGCGCGCCGAGGGCATCACCACGCGGCCGCTGCGCGAGATCACCGGCGACGCCGTGTTCAACGAGGTGTTCCTGGACGACGTGTTCGTCCCGGACGCGGACGTGGTCGGCCCGCCGGGCGGCGGCTGGCGGCTGGCGCGCACGACGCTCGCGAACGAGCGGGTCGCCATCGGGAGCGGGTCCGCGGTGGGGGAGAGCGTGCAGGCCTTGGTGTCCACAATGGACGCTTCGGCGCTCGACGGTGTCGCGCTCGACCGGCTCGGTTCCCTGGTGGCGGACGGGGTCGCGGGGTCGGTGCTGGACCTGCGGGCGGCGCTGCGGCGGCTCGGCGGGCAGGATCCCGGCGCGGAGTCGAGCGTGCGGAAGCTGCTCGGGGTGCGGCACCGGCAGGACGTGGCGGAGTTCGCCGTGGAAGTGGCCGGGACCGGGGCCCTGCTGGCGGACGGGGCGGCGCAGCGCGAGTTCCTGCTGACGCGGTGCCTGTCGATCGCCGGCGGGACCACCCAGGTGCTGCTTTCGCTGACGGCCGAACGGCTTCTCGGCCTGCCGCGCTGAGCGTCCGGGCGGCGCGAACGGACCGTTCGTGCCGCCCGGCCCGAAACTGTCGGTGGCGTGTTCTAGCGTTGCGGGCGTGGAGTTCAGCGCAGACACCCAGGCCACCTACCTCCCCGCGGATCCCCCGCGGGAAGGCGTGCTGGCCCTGTGGGGCGATGACGTGGCCGGCGGGACCACGATCGAGCTCGTCCTGCCCCGGGGCGCCAAGTTCGCGCGGACGAAGGTCGACGCGGAGCTGGTGCCGCTCGAACGCGCGCTGCCGCGGCTGCTGGCGGTGGGGGAGGCGGCCAGCCCGGCCGTCGCGGCGTGGTCGGCCGCCGTCAACGCGGGGGTGAACCTGGTCG
>NZ_JAAGNB010000211.1:0-1175 GCF_010550475.1 Amycolatopsis sp. SID8362 | reverse complement strand
AGGAGCCGGAACGGCGTGCGGCGCGGGTGCTCGACGTTGCGCCCGGCACGCCCGAGGAGAACTGGCTGCGCCGGGCCGAAAGCGCGGCCGAGGGCTTCGGCTCGCTCAGCGACTCCCTCGACCCGGGGCCGCTCGCGGACCGCGTCGCGGACATGGCACCGGTGGTCCAGGAGACGCTGGTGACGCTGCGGCGCCTGGCCGGGCGCGCGTCGGCGACCGGGAAGGCCCTCTCGCGCGTGGACCTCGACGCCGTCTCGACGGAGCGACGCCGGCTGGAACGCGAACTGCGTTCGGCGAGCGCGGAGGTGCGCGGCGACCTGGAGCAGGCGCTGACGGCGGTGCAGGCCCAGGCCGACGTGCACGCCCGGCTGTCCGGCGCGCGCGACAAGCTGCTGGCGCAGCTGCAGTCCGGCGCGCTCGGCCTGGACAGCCTGGTGGCGCGGGGCGCGGAGCTGACGGCCGCGACGACGGACGTCACCGTCGACACCGGCGCCGTCCGGGAGCTGAGCGACCAGCTGGAGGGCATCCGGCAGGGCGTGCTGGAAACCGAGGAGGCGACCCGGAAGTCGCTGGGTTAGACGGCCACCGGCGTCCGATCGCGCCGGGGCAGCAGCAACGGCGTCACGAGCACGAGCACCCCGGCGACCCCGATCGCGACCCGCGGACCGGTGAAGCCGGCGAGCACGCCCCACACCGCGGTCAGCGCGGCGATCGCCGCCTTGGTGCTGACCGACCACGCCGAGAGCGTGCGGGCGGCGCGGTCCGGCGGCAGCTGTTCGAGCCGGTAGGTGGCCAGCACGGGGTTGAACACGCTGCAGCTGACGATCAGGCCCAGTTCGACGACCATGACGAAGACCAGCCCGCTCGTGCCGCCGGGCAGGAAGGCGAGCGCGAGCAGCCAGCACGCCCGGACCGCGCCCGACGTCAGCAGCACGGGGTGCCGCCCGAACCGGGCGACGAGCCGCGGGGTCAGCCGCGAACCGGCCAGCCCGCCGAGGCACGGCACCGCGAACGCGAGCCCGTACTGCCACGGCGTGAGCCCGAGCTCGCCCAGCATCAGCACCGCGAGCAGCGGCTCGGTCGCCATGACCAGGCCGTTGAAGACCATCGCGTTGAAGAGCAGCGGGCGCAGCCCGGGGTGGGCCAGCAGGAACCGCCACCCGTCGGCCAGGTCC
>NZ_JAAGNB010000164.1:0-921 GCF_010550475.1 Amycolatopsis sp. SID8362 | reverse complement strand
CCAGCCAACCGCCGCCGCCCCACCACAGCAGCCCCACACCAAACCGCCAGTCGACTCGGCCACCCCCGCAGCACCGGGGCTGCTCCCCGCCGAACCACCCCTCCAGCCAACCGCCGCCGCCCCACCAGCGCACCCCGCAGAACCGGCCACCCAACCCACCCCGCCACGGCACCCCCTCGCCGAACCACCGCTCCAGCCGACCACCGCCGCCTCGCCACGGCACCCTGCCGAACCACCAGCCGAACCAGCCACCCCCGCATCACCGCCGCCACTCCCCGCCGAACCCGCTGTCCGGCTCGCCGCAGCCATCCGGGTCGTGCTGCTCGGCGTCACCGCCGTCATCCAGCCCGTGCTCAGCCTCGCTCCCCTCCTCCACCACCAAGCCGCCTACCGCCCGGCGCTCGCCGAGAACCTCGCCTTCGTCGTTCTCGCCGCCGTCACCGCCACCTGTGCCTGGTGGGTGCTGCGGCGGAAACCGCTCCCGCTCGCCGTCTCCGCCGTCGGCACCCTGGTCGTGATCACCGCCTCCGTCGTGGCGACCGCGGCCCTTCCGCCCGGTTCCTTCTTCCGCGAGCCGCACTGGTCGTTCGGGCTCGTCGGCTGGCACCTCCTGGTCCTGCTCGCCGACCGCGTGCCCGCGCTGCTGAGCGCGCTCGCCGTGCACACGGCCGCCGGTGTTGCCCAGTTCCTGCTCGCAGGCCCGGTCGCGCGGACCGAACTCGGGGACGCCGCCATCGTGGTGTTCGGCGTGACCGTCTTCCAGCTCGCCGTCGCCGGACTGGTCACGCTGCTCGACCGGCGTGCGGAAGAAGCCGCCACCGCGGGGGCCGAGCGGGAGCGGCTCGCCATCCGGGCGGCCGTCGCCGCGCAGGCCGGGTACGCGCTGCGGGCCGGGTTCGCCGAACAGCTCGGGGCCACGCT
>NZ_JAAGNB010000126.1:0-1191 GCF_010550475.1 Amycolatopsis sp. SID8362 | reverse complement strand
GCGAGCCCGCGCTGGCGGCTGAACTCGATGAAGCCGGCGGGCGTCACGATCATCGTGACCCCGCCCGCCAGCGCCATCGTGGTCTCGCCGCGGCGCAGCGATTGGACGGCGAGGTGCAGGGCGACCAATGAGGACGAACACGCGGTGTCGACCGTGATCGCCGGGCCCTCGAAGCCGAAGGTGTAGGCCACGCGCCCGGAGGCGACGCTGCCCGCGTTGCCGCTGCCGAGGTAGCCCTCGACGATCTCGGGCACGGACGTCAGGCGCGCGGCGTAGTCCTGGTACATCACGCCGGCGTAGACGCCGATCTTGTGGCCCCGCACCGAAGCCGGGTCGATGCCCGCGCGTTCGAAGGCCTCCCACGACGTTTCCAGCAGCAGCCGGTGCTGCGGGTCCATCGCGAGGGCTTCGCGCGGGCTGATGTCGAAGAAGCCGGGATCGAAGTCGGCGGGGGCGGTCATGAACCCGCCCTCGCGCACGTACGACTTGCCGGGCGTCTCGGGGTCGGCGTCGTAGACGTCCTCGGCGGTCCAGCCGCGGTCGTCCGGGAACGCCGAGATGGCGTCGGTGCCGTCGGCGACCAGCCGCCACAGCTCGTCGGGCGAAGTGACGCCGCCGGGGTACCGGCAGCTCATCCCGACGATCGCGATCGGCTCGTGGTCGCGCTCCTCGAGCTCGTGCACCCGGCCGCGGGCCTCGCGCAGGTCCTTGGCGGCCTGCTTGAGGTAGTCGCGCAGCTTCTGTTCGTTCGACATCCGATGGCTCCAGGCGTGAGTGGTCGTGAGTGGCAAGTAGGGTTAGAACCCGACTTGCCACTCACGACCGGCGGTGCGGTGGTCAGGGGGTGCGCAGCTCGTCGAGGACGCCGAACAGCTCGTCGTCCGTGGCCGCGTCGATGTCGGCGGCCGGGCCGGCGCCGGGCTCGGTGCTCCAGCGGGAGAGCAGTTCCTTGAGCCGCACCGTGATCGCCTCGCGGGCCTCGCCGGTGAACGGCGCGAGCACGGTTTCGAGGCGGCCGAGTTCGGCCAGCGCGGGGGCGAGCGCCGGGGCGCTGTCCGTGCCGAGCCGCTCGGCGAGGAACCGCGCGAGTGCCGTCGCGGTCGGGTGGTCGAACACGAGGGTCGCGGGCAGCCGCAGGCCCGTCGCGGCCTGCAGGCGGTTGCGCAGCTCGACCGCGGTGAGCGAGTCGAA
>NZ_JAAGNB010000087.1:0-563 GCF_010550475.1 Amycolatopsis sp. SID8362 | reverse complement strand
CAGCAACGCCGCGCCCAGGCCCTGTCCGGCGCGGGCGGCGACGAGGACCGGTGCCGTGGCCGCGAGCCCGCACGCGGCCGACGCCGCGCCGAAGAGCCCGAAGCCGGTGAGGACGACCCGGCGGTGGCCGAAGACGTCGCCGAGGGCACCGCCGGTGAGCAGGAACGCGGCCAGGACGACGGTGTAGCCGTCGACCACCCACTGCTGCGCCGCGAGATCCGCGTGCAGGTCCGTGCCCAGCGTGGGCAGGGCGACGTTGACGACCGTGACGTCCAGCTGCACCAGGAACATCCCGGCGCACATGGTGAACAGGAGCATGCGTCCAGTGCACCGCGCGGACGCTTCCGTCGCGGTGGAAGCGTCCCGGGGGCATCCTGGAGGCGTGGAAGGGGACGCCGACATCGCCCGCACCGCCGCGTTGTTCGCGGACCCGGCGCGGGTCCGGGTGCTGCTCGCCCTCGCCGACGGCCGGGCGCTGGCGGCGTCCGTGCTGGCCGCCGAAGCACGGCTGTCCGCGCAGGGCGTGAGCGCGCACCTGGCGAAACTGCGGGCAGCGGGCCTGG
>NZ_JAAGNB010000033.1:0-732 GCF_010550475.1 Amycolatopsis sp. SID8362 | reverse complement strand
TCCCCGGCGGCGAGTGCGACGTCGGCCGGGTCGGCGCTGTCGACGAGCGCGAACCGGCCCGGGTGCTCGGACTGCGCCGCGCGGACCAGGCCCCACACGGCGGCGGCTTCGAGGTCGGTGCCGTCGGTGGCGCCGGTGGTGTGGAAGACGAGTTCGGCGTCCCGGGGTTCGGCCAGCCAGTCGCGGACCAGTTCCAGGGCCCGCGCGGGACCGTCGGCTTCGACGACGACCTGCTCCCGCGGCTCGGGGCGGGCCGGGGTGGCCGGGAGCCAGCCGAGCCGGAACAACGCGTCCTGGGTGCGGGCGGCGGGCCGGAACGTCACCGCGTCGACGTCGGCGACCGGAGTACCGTCGTTGTCCACAAAGGACAGGGAAACGGCGTTGTCCCCGGCCGGGGTGATGCGGACGCGCAGGAGTGTCGCGCCCTTGGTGTACAAGCGGATCCCGCGCCAGCTGAACGGGACGTGCGGCCGGTCGTGCCCGGCCGTCAGGGCGACCGCGTGCAGGGCGGCGTCGAGCAACGCCGGGTGCAGGCCGAACGCCGTCGCCGGTTCGTCGCCGAGGCTCAGCTCGGCGAAGACGTCGTCGCCGTGACGCCAGGCGCGCCGCAGGCACTGGAACGCGGGGCCGTAGCCGAGGCCCAGCGCGGCCAGGCGGTCGTAGGCGTCGCCGACGGCCAGAGGTTCGGCGCCAGCCGGGAGGGTCGCGTCCCGCGGTGCGGCGCCGGAGTCC
>NZ_JAAGNB010001553.1:0-23723 GCF_010550475.1 Amycolatopsis sp. SID8362 | reverse complement strand
GAAGCGGGAGCCGAAAGCTCGAGCAGCCGGTACATCGCCGCCCGCAGGATCTCCGCCGCGCGGTCCGGCCGGGACGTGATCGCACCCGTCGCCGCCTCGGCGAGCCCGGCCACGCGTTCCCGGGCGGAACCGAGCTGCTCGGGCAGCGGACGTCCCCAGGTCAGCGGCAACGCGTGCGCGCGGACCGCGGCCGCGACGCTCCCCTCCCTCGGCTGCCCGGCCGGCATCGACACGTAGGTCACCGGGCAGCCCATCGCCGCCGCGTAGCCCGTCGTCGAACCGTGGTCGCCGATCACCCAGTCGGCGGCGAGCATCGTCGCCTGCCACCCGGATTCCGGCGGGATCAGCAGCAGGCCGCGCGCGACGGCGTCGGACAGCCACGCGCTGACCTGACGCCGTCCGTGCACCGCCCACACGAGGGGGTGCAGGACCGCGGCGACGGTGAACTCATCCGCCGGCAATGCGTCCACGACATCCCGGTACAACCGCGGCAGCCTGCCGAACGCCGAATCGGTGAACCACGTCGTGCTGATCACGACGAGCCGCCGGTCCGGCGGCACCCCCAGCGCGGCGCGGTAGGCGTCGCGCCGGTGCCGGCTCGCCCGCATCCGGTCGTAGCAGATGTCCCCGGCCACCACGGCGTTCGGCAGCGCCTCGGGACACCGCTCGCGCACCAGGTCCGCTTCGGCGTCGGTGCCGAGGCCGAGCACCGACGGCAGCACGCGCCCGCGGAAGGTCAGCAGCTCGCGGTCGAACCCCGTGGTGGGTTCGGTGGCCTGGCCCGCTTTCCGGCTGAACCGGCGGGACACCGGCCCGGCGCCGTGCCCGACCAGGAGGACGGGCCCGTGCACCTCGGCCAGCTGGCGCGGGCTCGCCGCCAGCACCAGGTCGAACCGGTGGGCGAGCGCCTGCTCCCACGGCAGCACCAAGCCGTGCAGGCCGCGGACGAACTCCTCAGCCCCCGGCCAGCTTTCGGTGGTGTGCGGCACGGTGTAGACCACCTGCACGCGCAGATCCGGTTCCAGCAGGGAAACCAGTTCGACCAGCCGCGTGCCGGCGGTCACCGAGGGGACCACGACCAGCACCACCCGGCACCGCGGCCGGGTGACACGCGCCCCCGCGTCCAGTCCGACCGGCCCCCGTACCCACAATCCCGTCATCGCGCATCCCCTCGCCGTCGTCTCGGTGTGCCACGACGAGAGCTTCCGGGCCGGTACTCCCGGGACACTTCCCACGAGACGGACAAAGCCCGGACAAACCGTGGCCAGTTCTCCGACACAATCGATCGTTATCCCGCTGTCGTCGCCGATTAACCAAAACGATGCGAGGCTGACGAGAGGAGAGGGGAAAGGAACGAAGAATGGAGATCGCGTACGGAATTCTCGGGCAGACAACGGTGCGGATGCACGGGAATCTGACCGAGGACTGGGGGTCCCGGCAAGCGCGTCACCTGCTCGCCGTCCTGCTCACCGAACCCGGAAAGCGCTTCTCGCAGGATCACCTGCTGAACTGGGCGTGGAGCGACGGAGCACCACCGGTCAATCCCAAAGAAGCGTTGTACAAAGCGATCACGCGACTTCGGCACGGCCTCGAAGAGACCGACGAACCACCGGCGGTCCGAGCACTGAACGGTGGCTACCTCGTCGATATCGCTCCCGATCTCGTGGATTTCCGCCGCTTCACCGACGAAATGCACCGGGCGCGGCGATCCAGCGTCGACGGCGACCATGAAAACGCATGCGAAATCGCACGTGCAGCCCTCGCGCTGTGGCGCGACGAACCGCTCGCCGGCCTCACCACCGAACCCGCGCGGAATTGGCGGCGGCACACGATGGCGGCGGACTGGGCACCGGCGCACAGCTTCCTCGCCGCCGAGTTGCTGGCGACCGGCCGGCCCGGCGAAGCGCTCAAGCAGCTGAGCGAAGTCCCGCACCCGTACGCGGGCGAGCCGACCTTCGTGAAGCTCCGCGCCACCGCCCTCTACGCGCTGGACCAGGCGCACGAGGCACGCAGCTACGTCGAAGCGGTGCTCAAGGAGTTCGCGGCGGCCGGCGACCGGGACGCGGCCGTGGACCTGCAGGAGCACCACGCGCACCTGCGGAGCCGCTACCCGGGTGCGAAACCCACCCCGCCGCCGGCGCCGGAGCCCGCCCCCGGCGCGATCCGCGTCGGGCTGCCCCGGAACCTCCCCGGGTTCGTCGGCCGCGCCGACGCACTGGCCGCGCTCGACCGGCACCTGCTCACCCCGGGCACCGGCCACGCGCACGCGGCCATCGTCAGCGGGCTGCCGGGCATCGGGAAGACGGCTCTCGCCGCGCAGTGGGCGCACCGCTCGGCCGGCCACTTCCCCGGCGGCATCGTGTGCGTCGACCTGCGGGGATTCGGCCCGGGACCGGCGCGGACCACCGACGAGGTCGTCGACCTGACGCTCACCGCACTCGACTACCCGGTCGACCACCTGGTCAGCGCCACGGCCCGCGCGGCGCGGCTGCGTTCGCTGCTCGCCCGCCGGAACCCGATGCTCGTCATCCTCGACAACGCGGGCGGCTCGGACCAGGTCGACGACCTCGTCGACGTCCTCGAGTCGTGCACGGTGCTGCTCACCTCGCGCAACTCACTCGCCGCGCTGGCCCGCCGCCACGACATCCCCACCACGAAACTCGGCCACCTCGACGAAGAACAGTCGTTCGCGCTGCTCAGCAAGCGGATGCGGGGCCGCGCCGAGGAGGAGCCCGAGGCGGCGCGCGCGCTGACGCTGCTCGGCGACGGGCTCCCGCTGGCCTTGACCCTGCTGGCCCAGCGAGCCGCCGGGCGGGCCGGCGTCAGCCTCGACACCATGCTGGACCAGCTGCGAGACCCGGAAACACTGCTCAGCATCGGCGACGACGGGGACGACGCCGGTCTCCGCACCACGTTTTCCGGGTCCTACCAGGCACTCGACCCGACCGCCCAGGACGTCTTCCGGCTCTTCGGGCACCACCCCGGCACCGAAATCCACGTCGGCACGCTGCTGTCCGCCAGCGAACACCCGGCGGACGCCACCCACCGGGCCCTGGAGAACCTCGTCGCGTGGCACCTCGTCGACCAGCCCGGCGAACCCGATCGCTACCGCGTCCCCGACATCTTCCACCGGTACGCGCGAACCCTGATCCCGGACGACGACCCGGGCCCGTTGCGCCGGCTGGCTTCGCACTACTTGCAAACCGCGTTGCGCGCCCACCTGATCGCGCACCCGTACCGCAACCGCCCGCCGATGCACCCGGCCGAGCCCGGGATCACGCCCCTCACGTTCGACACCGCCGCGGCCGCGGTGCGGTGGGCCCTCCGCGAGCGCGACAACCTGTCCGCGTTGATCCGCGAATGCGAACACCGGGGCCTGCTCGACCACGCGATCGCGCTCCCGCACCTGCTGACCGACAGCTGGGAACGCCACGGCTGCACCTCGGCCATCACGCAGGGACTGCAGGTGGCCATCCGGGCGGCCCGCGCCAGCCGGGACGTCGTCGCGGAGGCGTCGTCCCTCAACGACCTCGGGGAACGCCACCTGGCGCTCGGCGACGGTGAAAAAGCCCGCCACTACCTCGACCGGGCATTGGAAATCGCGACCGAGTACGACGAAACCATCGGAATCCTCACGGTCAAGATCAACCTCGGCCGCCTGCACCACCGCCGCGGCGAGCACGCGGAGGCGATCAGCCTCTACCGGTGGTGCATCGACCTGGCCCGCCGGTCGGGCGACCCGGTCCGGGAAGGCATCGCCGAGCAGTACCTCGGCGACACGTTCGCGGACCTGGACCAGCACGCGCAGGCACTCCCGCACTACCAGCGCGCCCTGCACGCGCGCACCGTCCTCGGCGACACCACGGGGTTGATCGCGACGCACACCGCACTGGCCGCCCTGCACACGCACGAGCGGCGGCCGGAGCTCGCCCACATGCACTGCCGCCAGGCGCTGGCCAACCTCGAAGACCACGAAGACCTGACGGCGTCGATGAAGCTCTGCACCGTCCGCGCCCGGCTGGCACACACCGAAGGCCGCGCACGCGAATCGCTGCGGCTGGCCTGGGAAGCCGTCGACCAGGCACGCAGGGGCCACACGGCGACCGGGCAGGCGCGAGCCCTCGAAACGTTGGGCGAAATCCTGTGCGGGCTGAACAATCCGCCCGAAGCGATCGAGGTGTGGACCGAGGCGATCGCGTTCTACCGCGGACGCGGGCGGGACCGCAAAGCCGACCGGCTGCAGGCGCGGCTGGACGAGGTCACGGTGGACGTTGAGGGGCTGATTCCGGACGCTCGGAGGGGAGATGAGCGGACGGTCGCGATGCCTTGCCCACCGCAGAGAAGCTGAGCCCACTAACTCTGTTGAGTGATTTTGAAAGGTGGTGTCACTCAAGCGTGACAGAATCAGCGCAGCTAGGTGGCTGTGACGACCCGCACCACTACTCGGTGTAGCACGGGGTTATCGCAGACGGTCTTGTCGTCTCGTTGGTGTCTCCCTAGTCTTCGGGCGCCGTGATCCATGTTTCTCAGTGAGCAGCATGAGCCCGGCTCCGGAAGAAAACTTCTACAGGGAGTACCCGTGCACGACATTTCGACCTACGCAGCCATCGCCACCGCCGCCGCGGCGTTCATCGCGGCCAAGTGGTGGCGCTGCTGACGTAGTGCGGCGGGTGCCCCGGCGACACCGGGGCACCGCCCCACCCGAAAGTCAGGCGGCCGTTCCTCCGACCACCTCCCCACCCTGCACGATGTAACTGAAGTTCTTCGGCTCCGCCAAAACCCCGACGTCCGCCAGCGGATCCCCCGCCACCACCAGCAGGTCCGCGTGCGCGCCCACCGCCAGCGTCCCGATCTCCCCCGTCAGGTTCACCAGGTCCGCCGCCGTCGACGTCGCCGAACGGATGACCTCCAACGGTGTCTGGACCTCCCCCCGCAGCCGGAACTCGTGGTTCTGGTGCCGGTGCATCCCACCCAGCAGATCCGTCCCGTAAACGATCTTCACCCCGCCGCGAGCGGCCCGCTCCAGGGCCGCCAGGCCCGCGCCCAGGACCTCGTCCACCTTGCGCCAGCTCGACTCCGGGAGGCCGTGCTCGCGGCCCTCCTCCTTCAGCGCCCAGTACGTCACCAGCGTCGGTACCAAGTACGCGTCCTGGGACAGGAACAGCGAAACGCTCCGGTCGTCCAGCAGGTTTCCGTGCTCGATCGAGCGGATGCCCAGTTCCAACGCGCGGTTGACCGCTCGGGCCGTGTACGCGTGCGCGGCCACGTAGCGGTTGGCCGCCGTCGCTTCTTCGACGATCGCGGTCAGTTCCGCGGCCGAATACTGGGTCGAATCGATGCGGTCGGTCGGGGAGGCCACGCCGCCCGAGGCCATCACCTTGATGTGGTGAGCCCCCTTCCTCAGCTCGTCGCGGGCGGCCGTGCGGACCGCGTCGACGCCGTCGGCCACGCGGCCGAGGCCGGCGCAGCAGGGGTGGTCGTCCTTCGCGTTCGCGCCGCGGGTGCGGCTGTCGCCGTGGCCGCCCGTCTGGCTCAGTGCCCGGCCGCAGAACAACAGGCGCGGGCCGCGGAACAGGCCTTCCGACTGGGCGTCCGCCAGGCCGTAGTCGGCACCCGACGCGTCGCGGACCGTCGTGAAGCCGCGGTCCAGCATGCGGCTCATCGTGCGGGCGCTGTGGGCGGCCACATAGGACGGTGACGTCGCCGGGAGCGAACCCAGGTCCGCCGTCGACGCCGTGACGTGGACGTGCGCGTCGACCAGGCCCGGCAGCACCACCGCGCCGCGGACGTCGATCGAACGCACGTCGGGTGCGGACAGACCCGGGCCCGTCTCGACGATGCGGCCGGAATCGCACCGCAGGTCGCCTTCGGTGTACTCGCCCGACAGCGGGTCGAGCAGGCGGGCGTTGCGCAGCACCAGGTTCACCGGGTCACCTCCAGCAGGGCGGGCACCGCGAGCGGCGCCAGGGATTCGGCCGCCGCGATCGACTTCTCGTCGTACGCGCCTTCCGCGTCGAGGATGTTCAGCACGCCCAGCGTCCGGTCGCCGGAGACCACCGGGACGTTGATGATCGAGCCGCAGCCGAGGGATTCGATCAGTTCGTGGTCGGCGAAGATCTCGCGCACCGCCGCGCGGTCCGGGCCGAAGTACGGCTGCCGCGCGGTGATGCAGCGGTCGAGCCAGCCGGCCGCGACCTCCACCGTCTTCTCGCCGCCCACCGGGTACTCCGCCGGGTGGCTGCTGTGCACCCGGCGCAGCGCCCGGCGCTCCGGGAGCCACGCGAGGACCGTGAACAGCCGCACGCCCAGCTCGGCGCGCACCCGTTCCTCCACAGTGGACAAACTCACTTCGTCATCTCCTTCGCGACGGCCTTCGGGGCGCCGTGTTCGGTCAGTTCTTCCAGGGAGCGGCCCGCGGTGGACAGGCCGAAGACGAGCACGCAGAGCACGCCGGCCGCCAGCACCGCCGTCGTCAGGCCGAAGACGCCAGCGAAGCCGAGGCTCGCCGCGGACAGGCCGATGATCGTCGGGGCCAGGATGCTGCCGACCCGGCCGAACGCGCTGGACAGGCCGGTGCCGCTGGCGCGGATCCAGGTCGGGAACACCTCGGGCGTGTAGGAGTACACCCCGGCGTAGGTGCCGTTGAGGAAGAACGACAGCACCGCGCCGGCGAGGGTGATCGACCACGGCGCGCTCGTCTGGCTCAGCCAGAACGCGCTCACGGCCGAACCCGCGAGGTACAGCGCGATCGTGTGCTTGCGGTCGAGCCGTTCGGACAGCCACGCGGCCGAGAAGTACCCGGGCACCTGGGCCAGGTAGATGATGATCGAGAACTCGAAGCTCTTCGTGACCGTGATGCCGCGCTCCACGAGCAGCGTCGGGATCCACGAGAAGAAACCGTAGTAGGAGAACGTGATCACGAACCAGACGGTCCAGATCACCGCCGTCCGGCGCCGCATCGCGGGGCTCCACAGGAACTTCAACGCGCTGAACAGGTTGACCTTCGGCGTCTCGGTGGCCGGCTCCGCGTCGGCGGGCGGCACTGGCGGCAGAGCCGTGCCGGTGGCCTTCTCGACGTCGCGTTCGATCTTAGCGACGACGGTTTCGGCTTCGGCCGAACGCCCTTGCGCCAGCAGGAACCGCGGCGACTCGGGCAGGGACCGGCGCCACCACAGCAGCATCACGATCGGCAGCGCGGTGACGAGCTGCGCGACGCGCCAGCCTTCGTCGAACGACGGCACCACGAACCGCCCGATCAGCGCGGCCGCGACGAACCCGAAGGAGAAGAACCCGGCGAGCGCGCCGACGAACCAGCCGCGCCGCTTGGCCGGGACGAACTCGGACAGGAACGGCGCGATGATCGCGCTTTCCGCCCCCGCACCGACGCCGGCCAGCACCCGGGCGCCGAGGAAGACTTCGTAGTTGGGCGAGAAGGACGCGATGACGGAGAACACCGCGTAGAACGCCAGCGCGTACATCATGACCTTCTTGCGGCCGATGCGGTCGCCGAGCAGGCCGGCCGCGATCGCGCCGAAGAGGAAGCCGAACGGCGTCGCGGAGCCGATCAGGCCGAGCTGGCCGTTGTCGAGCCCCCACGCCGCCTTGGCGCTGGGCAGCAGGAACGCGACGACCGCCGAGTCCATGCCGTCGAAGGTGTAGCCGAGCCCGCCGATGAGCAGCAGCTTGTAGTGGGGCCGGCTCAGCGGGAGCCGATCCAGTCGCGCGAGCAGGGTCATGGGGAACGCCTTCCGTGTCCGGGCGCCGGGGAGTGCGGACAACGTATACTGCGTTTTCGTCATTTTGCAATGTTTGTTGCAAGACGACATCGCTGCGTTACGGTCTACGCGGACGAGGGGAGGCGCCGAAGTGGCGGAGACCGACGACGGTTTCGAGGCGTGGCTGCGGGACCGGCTGCCCGCGCGGGGGCTGCGGCCGAAATCGGCCGCGGTGCTGGAGGTGCTGGTCTCCCAGCCGCGGCGGGCGTCGTTCGGCTCGACGGCCGAGCTGGCGCAGCTCGCCGGCGTCAACGTCGCGACCGTGACGCGCACGGCGCAGGCGCTGGGCTTCGCCGGGTGGCCGGCGCTGCAGCAGGAGCTGCGGGCGCGGTACATGTCGTCGCTGAGCGCGCCGCAGGTCGCGGAGGAGCACCGCGGGGTCGGCTCGCCGGGATCGGCGTCCCTGCGCCGCGACCTCGACAGCCTGGCCCTGCTGAACCGCCGGTTCGACGAGGACGTGCTGCGCGAAGTCGCCCAGGCGATCGGAGCCGCGCGCCGGACGCTGGTCATCGCCGACGGCAGCTACGCGGCGGTCGGGATCGCGATGGCGCACAACGCGCGCCTGGCCGGTTACGACGTGCACGCGGTGACAGCGGGCGACGCGGAACTCGCCAACCAGACGGCGAAGCTGACCGGCGACGACGTCCTGGTCGCGATCAGCTTCTGGCGCCTGTATGAGAGCACGGTCCTGGCGGCGAACGAGGCGAAGAGCCGCGGCGCGCGCGTCTTCGCCATCACGGACGCCGCCAGCCCGGCGCTCGCGGACGCGGCCGAGCACGTGCTGATGGTGCCCGCGGAGGGCGTGACGTTCTTCCCGTCGCTGACCGCGGGCATGGCGCTGGCCCAGGCCATCGTCGCCCAGTTGGCGGCGGTCGACCCGGTCCGCACGAGCGAGTCGATCGAGGCGGCGGAGGCCATGTGGTCGCGGTTCGACCTGCTGCACCGGAGGCCGTCCGCCAAATCCGGGTAGCCCACGGGCATGGATCTCGGACTGCTGTACCCGACCCGTGACCGCGGCGAAGCCGACTTCGCCGAGCTGTGCCGCCGCCTCGACCCGGCCCTCGGCCTCACGTTCGCCTACCCGGAGTGGGGCGAAGCCGTCGACCCGGCCGCGGCCGTGCGGGAAATCGGCGCGCCCGAACGGCTCACCCGGGCCGCCGACCAGTTCCCGGCCACGCCCGACGTCGTCAGCTGGGCCTGCTCCAGCTGCAGCTTCACCCGGGGGCTCGACGGCGCCCGCGCCCAGGCCCGGGCCCTCACCGGGCGCCTCGGCGTCCCGGCGAGCAGCACGTCACTCGCCTACCTCGCCGCGCTCGAGCGGCTGGACGTCGACCGCGTCGCGCTCGCCTCCGTCTACCGCTCGGACCTGACCGCCGACTTCGCCGCGTTCCTCGCCGAAGCGGGCGTGACGACCGTGCACGCCGTCTCGGCCGACGCCGGCTCGGACCGCGCGCTCGCCGCCTGGGGACCAGCGCGGATCTTCGAGCTGGCCGAAGCGGCCGGGCACGAAGACGCGCAGGTCGTGCTCGTCCCCGAGACCGCCCTGCACACCACGCCGGTGCTCGCCGAACTGGAGACGCGGCTCGGAAAACCGGTGCTCACGGCCACCGCCGTCACCGTCTGGGACGCGCTGGACCGGCTCGGTGAAGAGCCGGTCCAGGACGGTCTCGGGACGTTGTTCAGGAGCGCGGCGGGACGCCGTCGGCCGAGCTCATCCTCCTCGTGAAGCGGGCCGCGACGTCGCGCAGCTTGATGTTCGTGTGCTGGGACTCCACGATCAGCCGGTGCATCGCCGCGTCCTCGCTGACGCGGTGGATCAGCATCAGCATGCCCTTCGCCTGCTCGATCACCGCGCGCGTCTCCATCGCGTTGCGCAGCTCGTCGGCCAGGCGCCGGGCTTCGCGGTACCGGCGGGTCAAGCGCAGGACCGTTTCCACGCACAACGTGAACAGGCGCAACACCTTCGTGTCGAACTCGTGGTAGCCGTGCGCGCCGAAGCCGAACAGCGTGACCGCGCCGACCAGGTGGTCGTCCACGCGCAGCGGGACCGCCAGGTAGCTGCCGACGCCGGTTTCCTTCGCCGCGGCCACGAATTCGGGCCACCGCGCGCCCGTTTCGCCGACCGCCACCCGGACGACCTCGCCCGTCAGCGCGGCGAGCAGGCCAGGGCCGTCGCCCGCCGCGTACTGCACGTCGTCGATGCGCCGGGCGCGCTCGTCGGTGAAGGCCGCGGTCTGCGTCACGCCGTCGCGGACCACCATGATGCTGGCCAGGTCCGCGTCCGGCACCACCCGGACCGCCTCGCCGCAAACGGCGTCGAGCAGCCCGGGCGTGTCGGACACCGATTCGAGGACCCCGACGAGATCGGCCAACACGGCGTTCAGCTCGTCGACCCGCTCCGCCATGCCGTCGCCAGTGGTCGGCAAGGCCCACCCCTCCCATGCGTCGAGCGGCGAGCACCGGGAGAGCTCGCCAGCAGCGTCAACCAAGACCACCGCTGGCGTTTCAACGGGTCCGGGTGAACTCTACCGGCCCAGTGCCCCCGGTTTGGCGAGGGCCGCGCCGGGTAGCCGAGGGAGATGGACGATCCGGCTGTCGATGACGAACTGTGGGCCGAGTTCCACCACGTGGTGAACATGACGTCGCGCGAGCTGGCGGACTGGCTGCGCACGCGCGACGCGAGCCCCGAGACCGAACCGCTGCCCGACCGGGCGGGACCGCCGACCGGGCACCAGGTGCTGGCCATCCTGCGCAAGCGCAAGTCCGACGTGGACCGCGCCGACGCCGACGTGATGCGCAAGGTGATCGACCGGGTGCGCGCGCAGCGCCGTGCCGACCTCGAACCGACGGCGGGCGAAGAGCACTGGCGGCACCGCCTGATGTCGATCGGGCACGACCCGCTCAAGCCCGCCTAGCGGGCCACCGCCTGCCACCGCTGGTTCGGGCCGTTGGTCGGCCGGTACAGGCCGATCCGCGCACCGTCCTCGCGGGACTCACCGATGACGTCGAGCAGCTGCCCGGTCGCCGCGTTGACGAACGTCCAGGTGCCGTCGCCCGTGGTGGACAGCGTCCATGACGCGGCCGCGTCGCAGGTTCCCGCCGGGGCCAGCGCCACCGCGCCGCCTGCCGTGCTCAGGACCTGGCCGGTGCCCGCGTTGGTGATGGTGAAGCGGTCGCGGTTGCCGTAGCGGCCGGTGCGGTCGGTGAGGGTCCAGCGCTGCGCGGGCGCCGACGCGTCGGTCGTGCGCTGCACCAGCGTGCCGTTCTCCGCCGCGAGCGACTTGCCGCTCTGCACGCCGGTGAACGCGAACGGCTTGCCCGAGCCGAGGCCCGTGCCGGCCGCCGTCGCGGAGACGCCGTCGACCAGGAAGCTCGTCACCGAGCGCGCGGGCACCCGCAGCGTGGCGTGCGCCGAGGTCACCTTCACCGGCTTGCCCCGCTTCAACGCGCCCGTGACGTCGGTGACGACCGGCGTCACCGACGCGCCCGGCCGGATGGTGCGGAACCCGGACAGGTCGAGCGTGACGTCCTGCTCGTCCGTGCCCGCGTTGGTGTGCACGACCGTCGCCAGGTCCTCGCCGCGCATCGCGGCCGTCGACGCGGTGTCGTCCACGCCCACCAGCCGATCACCCGGCCGGATGTAGTGGGTGAAGTTCCGCATCGTGTTGAACTTCGTGTTGGTGCGGATCTGGCACGTCTGCGGCGTGGCGGACGCCGGGCAGTCGAACGGGACCTGGATCTCGCCCCAGTTCATCCCCGCCGCGGACTCGCCGCCGGGCTTCATGTTGTCGTAGTCCTCGATCGGCTGCCAGCTCACCCACGCGCTCGGCTCCAGCAGGCGGAGGTCGTCGGTGATCTGCTTGGCCATCCCGAGCCCGGGGTCCATGGACGTGAAGTCCTGCCGGTCCAGCCAGCTCCCGCCGACCTCGCTCATCCACAACGGCTTCGCGGCGCCCTTCGCGAGATCACGCGGGATCGGCCGGTTGCCGGTGCCGTAGGTGTGCACGTTGAGCCGTCCCGCCGCCGCGCGGGCGTCGGCCGACCAGCCCGCCCAGTCCGCGGCGAAGATGTCCGGGTTGGTCTCGTCGGGCGCGGAGACGATGGTCTTCGACCCGGCCAGCGCCGCCGCCATCGCGGGGATCAGCTGCGACTGGACCGATGGGCCGATGTGCGCGCCCTCCTGCCGCCCGCCGGTCGGGTTGCCGTCGGCGCCGAGCGTGGTCTTCCAGTAGTTCGTGTTCGGCTCGTTCAGCGGGTTCACCGACGCGAACTTGATGCCGTGCGCGCTTTCGAGCGTCCGCACGACCTGGGCCAGGTACGCGGTGAAGTCGCCGATCTTGTCCGGGCGCAGCTGCTCGTCGGTGGCGTTGAAGCCGCCCGAGACGTACCCGGAGACGGTCTGGAAGTACGGCGGCGAGTTGCTGAACGCCTCCCACTTCGTGACGCGGTTCTTGATCTTGTCGACCCACCAGCGCTGGTTCGGGTCGGCGGCGGTGTCGAACTCCGCCGGGTCGCCCGGGGTCCACCAGTCCTTGTCGGCGCGGGTGGTGCCGGCCGGCGCCTTCCACCAGCCGGGGACGGCGCCGCCCGCGCGCAGGTACGGCGGGACGTCGGGGGCGTTGCCGCCGCCGACGTTGAACCGCGCGATGTTCAGGTTCAGCCCGTCGGCGCCGAAGACCAGGTCCGCCAGCCGGTTGCGGATCGAGTCGGGGTAGCCCCCGGTCGCTTCGGCCATCCAGGCCAGGCTGGCGCCCCAGCCGTCGAACGGCTGCTGCCGGTACGCCGGATCCGGCTTCACCGTGACGGTGGTGGCCGCGGCCGCCGGTGCCGCGACGACCGCGGCGCCGATCAGGGGTACACAAAGGACGGTGAGCAAACGCTTGCGGTTCATCGTCGAACTGCCCTTCGGTGCGGTGGGGACTTTTCCGGGGAGCGCTCAGGCTTCCGTGTGGCCCAGCAGCGGCCGCGGCGCGAACCGGGCCGCCGGGTCGAGCATCATGCCGAGTTCCAATACGACCAGTTCGTTTCCGCCGGCCCGGACCACCGGGCGCGGCACGTACAACGTCCGCTGCGGCCCACGCCGCCAGTACCGGCCGAGCGGGAAGCCGTTGAACCACGCCAGGCCCTTGCCCCACTCCCCGGTGTCGAGGAAGAGGTCGGCGGGCGCGTCGACGTCGATGCCGGCGCGCAGCAGCACCGGCCCGGCTATCGGACCGACCACCGCGGTCTCCGGCGACGGCCGCGCCGACGGCACCTCGGTCAGGTCCAGCGGCAGCACGTCCCAGCCGGTCAGCGGCTCGCCTTGCAGCTCCGCGCCGCCGACGATCCCCTTCGCCTCGCCGATCCGGGGTCCGTAGTCGACGCGGCCCTGGTCCTCGACCAGCACCAGCAGCTCCCCCGACGCCCGCGGCAGCGCGATCGCGCGGTCGTGGTGCTCCCGGGAAAGCGTGCCGACCGGGTCGCCGTCGAAGAACACCGTCGCCCGGTCGCGCACCTCGCCGAAGGTCAGCACGCCGGGGGTGTCCCCCTCGACGGCGCAGCGCAGCAACGCCAGCTGCGGCATCGGCGTCAGGTCGTCGAACGCGGGCAGTTCCTCGTGGAACTCCCAGGTGCCCCACAGATCCGGCGCGTCGAGCAGCCGGACCGGGTCGCGCAGGACCCCGTGCGGCGTGGGCGCCGGGCGCGCCGGCGGCGGGACGGTGTCGGGAACCTTGTGGTAGCGGGCAATCACGTCGCGGAAGGCGTGGTACTTCGGGGTCGGGTCACCGGCTTCGTCCAGCGGCGCGTCGTAGTCGTAGGACGTGACGATCGGCTGGTAGACGCCCTTGTCGTTGGCCCCGTTGGTGCACCCGAAGTTGGTGCCGCCGTGGAACATGTACAGGTTGACCGACGCGCCGGCCGCGAGCAGCGCGTCCAGCTCGGCCGCCGAGTCCGCGGCCGGGGTCGTGTGGTGGTGCGCGCCCCAGTTGTCGAACCAGCCGTTCCAGAACTCGCTGCACATCAGCGGCCCGGTCGGCTGGTGCGCCCGCAGGATCGCCAGCCGCTCCCGCGCGCCGGAACCGAAGGAAGCCGTGCGGTGCAAGCCGTCGAGGCTGCCGGCTTCGAGCATCTCCGGCGTCGGCTGGTCCACTGTGGTCAGCGGCACGGTGACGCCGGACGCCCGCGTGTGCTCGGCAAGCGCTTTCAGGTAGCGCTTGTCGTCGCCGAACGCGCCGTACTCGTTCTCGACCTGGACCAGCAGCACCGGACCACCACGGTCGATCTGGTGCGGCACCACGACTTCGTAGACGCGCGTCAGATATTCGCGCACGGCGGCGAGGTACCGCGGCTCGAACCGCCGCACCCCCACCGCCGGGTCGCGGAACAGCCACGCCGGCAGGCCGCCGTTGTCCCATTCGGCGCAGATGTACGGGCCGGGCCGGACGATCGCGTACATCCCGGCCTCGGCGACCAGCCGCAGGAAGCGGTCCAGGTCGAGCCCGCCGGTGAGGTCGAAGACGCCGGGCTCGGGGGCGTGCGCGTTCCACGGCACGTACGTTTCGATCGTGTTGAGGCCCATCCGCCGGGCCTTGTCGATCCGGTCGGCCCACAGGTCCGGGTGCACCCGGAAGTAGTGCAGGGCACCGGAAAGGATCCGGAACGGACGGCCGTCCAGCAGGAAGTCGGTGTCCCCGATGGCGAACTCAGGCATGCCCGCCCGCCTCCGGGCTCAGCTGGAGCACGGTCCAGGACAAGGGTGGCAGTGTCACGGTGATGGTGGTCCCCCCTGGGTCGGACGTCACGGCGGTGCCGGGTAGCGGCACCGGCCGGACCGGTTGCGAGACGGCGGTGTTGACCGCGTGCCGGGATTCGCCGGCGGGCGCGGTCAGGGTTTCGGCGGCGTAGACCCCGAACCGGGCGCCGCGCAGCCGGAGGCGGACCTCGGTCGGCGACGCCGTGGCGCGGTTGGTCAGGAACACCGCGCCCCGCCCGGAATCTTCGACCGTCGCCGCGACGTCGACGAGATCGACCTCGCCGTGCTGCGCGGTGCGCAGCCGCGGTCCCTCGACGGTCAAGCGCAGGCTCGACCCGCCGGCCAGCGCGGCGACCCGCTGGAACGGGTGGAACGTCGACTGCCGCCAGGCCGGCCCGCCGGGCTCGGTGCGGATCGGCGCGATGACGTTCACCAGCTGTGCCTGGTTCGCCATCGTGACGCGGTCGACGTTGCGCAGCAACGAACTCAGCAGCGACCCGACGACGACCGCGTCGGTGACGGCGTAGTCGTCCTCGATGATCCGCGGGTGCTCCCGCCAGCCCCCTTCGGCGAGCCGTGCCTGGTCGACCTCGTTCCAGCGGCGCAGGTCCCAGACGTTCCACTCGTCGACGCTGATCCCGACGTCGAGCCCGAGTTCGTCGATGATCCCCGCCACCGTGCCGATGTAGGCGTCGAGCGCGGCACCGCTGGCCAGGTAGCTGTCGGTGTCGCCGTGCAGCTCCTGGTAGTAGGCGTGCAGCGAGATGTGGTCGACGAGCCCGGCCGTGTGGCGCAGCACCGTGCGCTCCCACTCGCCGAACGTCGGCATGTCCGCGTGCGAACTGCCGGCGACGACGAGTTCGAGGCCCGGGTCGATCATCCGCATGACCCGCGCGGTCTCGGCGGCCAGGCGGCCGTACTCGTCGGCGGTCTTGTGGCCGATCTGCCACGGCCCGTCCATCTCGTTGCCCAGGCACCACAGCTTGAAGCCGAACGGGCGGTCGGCGCCGTTCGCGCGCCGCCGCTCGCTCAGTTCCGTGCCACCGGGGTGGTTGCAGTACTCCAGGACGTCGGCGGCTTCCTGGATGCCGCGGGTACCGAGGTTGACCGCGTACATCACCTCGGTACCCGCGGCTTCGGCCCACGCGACGAATTCGTGCAGGCCGAAGCGGTTGGACTCCACGCTGTGCCAGGCCGGGTCGAGCCGGACGGGCCGGTCCGGGCCGACGCCGTCCTCCCAGCGGTAGCCGGAGACGAAGTTGCCGCCGGGGTACCGGACGACCGTCGGCCCGAGCTCCCGCACCAGCTCCAGGACGTCGCCGCGGAAGCCGCGTTCGTCCGAAGTGGAGTGTCCGGGTTCGTGGATCCCGGTGTACACGGCCCGGCCCATGTGCTCGACGAACGAGCCGAAGAGGCGACGCGGGACGGGGCCGATGACCTGACCCGCGTCGCCTTCGATGTGGACGGTCATCCGGCGCTGACCGTGAAGCCCTGCTGGTTGCCGTAGTCCACGATGGCCTGCTGCCAGGCCGCCAGCCCGGCGTCGAGGCCGGTGCCGTTCAGGTACGCCTTGCCCGCGGTGTCGCTGAAGACGCTGTTGGCATAGGTCTGGTACGGCAGGTAGGTCCAGCCCGCGGCGACGTCCTTCGACGCCTGGGTGAGCACCTCGTTGACCTTCTGGCCGCCGAAGTACGGCAGCGCCTCGCCGACGAACGCGGGCGAGGTCAGGTCGGCCGTGGTGGACGGGAAGCCGCCGCTCTTGATGAACGGCTGGACACCGCCGCCGTGGTTGAGCCAGCGCACGAACCCCGCGGCCAGCGCCGGGTTCTTGCTCTGCTTGACCACCGACTGCGTGCTGCCACCGTTTTCCGAGGTCACCGGCTTGCCGTCGTAGGTCGGCATCGGCGCGACCGCCCACTTGCCTGCCCCGCCGGGCACCGAGGAGATGAAGTTGCCCGGCATCCAGGCGCCGGTGACCAGCGAGGAGATGGTGCCGTCGCCGAGGGCGCGGAACCAGTCGTCGGACCACTCCTTGACCGGGGCGAGCTGCTTGCCCTGGATCAGCTGGTCCCACATCGCGGTCCACTTCTTGGTGCCGGCGTCGGCGAAGTTGACCTTCACGTTCCGGCCGTCGACGGTGAAGGGGCGCCCGCCCGCCTGCCAGATCATGCTCAGCACGAAGCCCGGGTCACCGGTGTCCGAAGTGATGTACTTGGTGGGGTCGGCGGCGTGCAGCTTCTTCGCCGCGGCGATGTACTCGTCCCACGTCTTCGGCACGGCGATGCCGTTCTTGTCGAAGACTTCCTTGTTGTAGAACAGCGCCATCGGCCCGGAGTCCTGCGGCAGGCCGTAGATCCCGTTGCCGTTCTTGACCTGCGCCCACGTCGAGGCGCTGTAGTCCTTTTCGAACGAGCCGAAGCCGAACTGGTTCAGGTCGACGAGCGAATCGGTCAGCGCGAACTGCGGGAGGGCGTAGTACTCGATCTGCGCGACGTCGGGGGCACCCGAGCCGGCCTTGATCGCGTTCTGGAGCTTGGTGTACTCCTCCTTGTTCGTGCCCGCGTTGACGTAGTTGACCTTGACGTTCGGGTATTCCTTCTGAAACGCGGCCACCTGGTCCTTGGCCGACGGGGTCCAGCTCCAGTAGGTGATCTCCCCGCCTGCCTTCAGCGCGGCGTCGACGGAGTCCTGGGTGCCGGTGGCGGCGGGCCCGGACGTGCTCCCGGAGGAGCAACCGGCCGCCAGTGCGGCGGCCAGCGCCACGGCGGCGAACGCCTTGGCGCGACTGCGGATGCGTGACATCGAGTGTCCCTTCACGACGGTGTGACGGCGGCTATTGCTTGACGCTGCCCGCGCTCAGCCCGGATTGCCAGAACCGTTGCATGAGCAGGAAAGCGAGGACGAGGGGGATGATGGTGAGCAACGACCCCGTGAGCACGAGGTTGAAGATCGGCTGCGCGCCGGCGCCGTTGGCCTGCGCGCTCCACTGGTTGAGCCCGACGGTCAGCGGGTACCACTTCGGCTCGCTGAGCATGATCAGCGGCAGGAAGTAGTTGTTCCACGTCTGCACCATGGTGAACAGCGCGACGGTGACGATTCCGGGCACCAGCTGGCGCAGCGTCACGGTCACGAAGATCCGGAACTCGCCCGCGCCGTCGATCCGCGCCGCTTCCAGCAGCTCGTCGGGGATCGCGTCGGCGGCGTAGACCCAGATCAGGTAGAGGCCGAACGGGCTGATCAGCGACGGGATGATGATGGCCAGCGGGGTGTTGGTCAGCCCGAGCTTGCTGAACATCAGGAACGTCGGCACGGCGAGCGCGGTGGCGGGCACGGCGACCGCGCCGAGCACGACGGCGAACACCGCGCGGCGGCCCGGGAAGCGGTACTTGGCCAGCCCGTACCCCGCCGCGGTGGCGAGGATCGTCGCGCCGCCGGCGCCGACCACGACGTAGAGCAGGGTGTTGCCCAGCCAGCGGAAGAAGATCCCGTTGTTGTAGGTGAACGTCTGGGCGATGTTGTCGAAGAGCGCGAACGGGCCGCCGAAGGACAGGCCCGACGTCGAGAACAGCGCCGCCTGGGTCTTGGTCGCGTTGATCACCAGCCACGCCAGCGGAACCAGGGTGTAGAGCAGGTACAGCGCCATGACGGCGGTGAGCGTGCGCGACTTCCTGGGCCGCGTCACCGAAAACGTCGCCACTTCACATCCCCTTCCGGGTCCCGCGCAGCTGCACGACGTAGGCGATGACCGCGGTGATCACGCCCATCACGATCGCGACCGTGGCGGAGTAGTTGTACTGCTGACCGGCGAAGGAAAGGTTGTAGGCGTACATGTTCGGCGTGTAGAAGGTGCCGATCACGTTCGGCACCAGGTTGCGCATGATGTTCGGCTCGTTGAACAGCTGGAAGCTGCCGATGATCGAGAAGATCGTCGCGATCACGATGGCGCCGCGGATCGCGGGGAGCTTGACGGAGAGGATGGTGCGGAACGTGCCGGCGCCGTCGATCGCGGCGGCCTCGAACAGCTCCTTGGGGATCACCTTCAGCGCCGAGTAGAAGATGAGCATGTTGTAGCCGACGAACTCCCACGTCACGACGTTGCCGATCGAGGTGAGCAGCCAGTTCTGGGACAGCGGCTTCACGGCGTCGGTGCCGAGCAGGTGGTTGAGGTCGGCGGCGAGTCCGAAGTGGTCACCGTAGATGAAGCCCCACATCAGCGCGGCGACCACGGCGGGCACCGCATACGGCAGGAAGATCACGATCCGGAAGAACCCGGCGGCGTGCAGCCGGGCGCTGTCGATCGCCAGCGCCGCGACCAGCGCGAGCAGCAGCATGATCGGCACCTGCACGGCGAGGAACACCAGCACCCGCTGGAAGGACTCCCAGAACTTCGGGTCGGCGAGCACCTGCGCGTAGTTGTCGGCGCCGACGAAGACCGTGCCGCCGAAGAAGGCCTGGTCGCGGAAGAGGCTGAGGACGAAGGCGTAGACGACGGGCGCGATGAAGGTCAGCGCGAACACGAGCATGAAGGGGGCGACGAAGAGCCAGCCACGCCAGTTGCGCCGCCGACGGCGGGCCCGCGGCGCCGGGCGAGCCGGTGCCGCGACGGGCGGTGCCGCTGTGGACGTCATCGTCCCTCCGGATTTTCGTACCGATGTTTACGTCAACATTTCCGCGCCGAAGGGTAACGTGTTGACGTAAACATGTCCAGGACACCCGAGGAGCGCCCCGTGCCGACTGCATCCCCCCGCCGTGGACCGTCGATGGCGGACGTCGCGCGCGAGGCCGGGGTGTCCGGACAGACGGTGTCCCGGGTCGCGAACGGCAAGACGAACGTCGACGACGCCACGCGCGACCGGGTCCTCGCCGCGATGCGCCGGATCGGCTACCGCCCCAACAGCGCGGCCCGCGCGCTGCGCAACGGCAAGTTCCGCAGCATCGGCGTGATCATCTCGGCGCTCCCGACGTTCGGCAACAGCCGCACCCTCGACGCCATCGCGGCGGCCGTCGTCGCGCAGGGCTTCTCGATCATCCTGATGCCGGTCACGCGGCCGACGCAGGGCGAGGTGACGGGCGCGTTCAGCAAGCTGAACGAGCAGGCGGTCGACGGCGTGATCATCCTGATCGAGCAGCACCAGCTCGACCAGAGCGAAATCGAGCTGCCGCACGGCCTCCCGGTGGTCGTGATCGACTCGAGCGCCCGCTACGACTACCCGGTCGTCGACACCGACCAGGCCGACGGCGCCGCGACGGCGACCCGGCACCTGCTTTCACTGGGGCACGAGACGGTGTGGCACATCGCGGGCCCACCGCAGTCCTATTCGGCCGAGCGGCGGCGGAAATCCTGGCAGTCCACATTGGAGCGCGCGGGCGCGTCGGTGCCCCCGGCGCTGACGGGTGACTGGTCTCCGTCGTCGGGCTACGAGGCGGGTTTGACGCTGGCGGCGGACCCTTCGGTGACGGCGGTGTTCGCGGCGAACGACCAGATGGCGCTGGGACTCCTGCGGGCACTGCACGAGACGGGCCGGTCGGTGCCGGGCGAGGTGAGCGTGGTCGGGTTCGACGACATGGAGGAGTCGGCCCACTTCTGGCCGCCGTTGACGACGATCCGCCAGTCGTTCGAGGCGGTCGGCCGGCATGCGGTGGCCGCGCTGCTGACGGAGATCGAGACGGGCGCGGAGGCGGGCGAACCGGTGAGCGTCCCGACGGAACTGGTCCTGCGTTCAAGCACGGCGCCTCCCCCGGCGAGCTGAAGCGGGGCCGCGGAATTGTCGGTGCCGTCCGGTAGCGTGGAAAACGGGGGGCGCCCCCGAGCGGCAGTTCTCGTTTCAGCGTGGGGAAGGCGGGGCATTACCGGCCCACCAAGCCGGGGCCACCGGTCCGCGAACGTCGCAATGGTGTGGACCATTCGGCGTCATCCCCACCGAAACGAGGCCGTCATGCTCGCCATTCTCGCCGCCGTGCTCTTCGGGCTCGCCCTGCTGATGGAGCTGGCCGGGTTCGGGCTCGGCCCGGTCGTCACGACTGGGACGCTGACCACCGCCGGGTTGCTGTGCGTCGCCCTGCACCTGGCCGGGGTCGCCACCGACCGGTCGCGGTTCAGCCGGCGGCGGCGCCGCTGACCTCCGCCGCGCGCGTCAGCACCTGCGCGAACACCTCGGCCGACTGCGCGCCGGCAACACCGAAGCGCTGGTCGACCACGAAGAACGGGACGCCGGACGCGCCGAGCGCGCGGGCCTGCTCGCCGTCCGCCGCGACTTCGGCTTCGTAGGCGTCGGATTCGAGCACGGCCCGCGCCTCCCCGGCGTCGAGCCCCGCCTCGGCGGCCAGCTCCACCAGCGAATCGCGGTCGAACAGCGACCGGCGCTCGGTGAAGTGCGCCCGGTAGAGCCGGTCGACGACGGCGTCGGCCAGCCCGCGGTCGGCGGCGAGGTGGACCAGGCGGTGACCGTCGACGGTGTTGCCCATGTGGACGCCGTCCAGGTGGTACTCGAGCCCGTCGGCGGCCGCGCGCTCTTCCATCTGCGCTTCCATCGCGTCGGCCTCTTCCAGTGTGCGGCCGTACTTTTCGGCCAGCACCTCGCGCGTCGGCCGGGAAGTCCCGCGCGGGAACGACGGGTCGAGCTGGAACGAGTGGTGCACCACCTCGACGTCGACGCCGAGTTCGGCGACCGCCTGCTCGAAGCGGCGTTTGCCGAGATAGCACCAGGGACAGACCAGATCGGACCAGATGTCTACGCGCACGGCACCAAGCTAACCGGAGGGGCGCCGCGCACTTCAAGGTAACCGGCGGCGACCTGCGGGATAGGGTGGGCCCGGTGACCGTCTCGACCGACGACATCGTCCGGCACGCCGCGCGGCTGCTGTTCGCCGGCACCCGCCTCGACCTCGGCCGGATGGCCGCCGACCTGGGGATCTCGCGCACCACGTTCTTCCGCCGCGCCGGCAACCGCGACGACGTCATGGGCGCGGGGCTGCGCCTGCTGTCCGACCGCACCTGGCAGCGCGCCCTCGACCGCTGGCACACCACTCACGGCGACGCGGTCCGCACACCGGACGGCCGGTTGCGCTGCCTGTGGGTCATGGAGGAGTACCGCCGCGAGGTCGCCGGCAACGACGGCATGCGCAAGCTGATCGAGGCGGAGTCGACGGTCGCGTTGCGGGTGCTGACGGACCCGCGCGGGGCGGTCCAGCCGGCGCTGGTCGACCAGCACGTGGAGCTGTTCCGCGCCGACGCCGAGGCGGCCGGGCTGACGCCGTTGGTCGGGCTGCCGGACCTGGCGTTCGCGGTGGTGCGGCTGGGTGAGTCGTTCCTGTACTCGGACGTGCTGGCCGCCCGCACGGTGGACCTGGCCGTGGCGACGACCCTGCTGGACACGCTGGTCCGCGGCGCGTTGGAGCCGGCCGCCTCCCGCTGACCGACGTAGTGAATGACTCATTCATGTCGCCGGACGACAGGAATGAGTCATTCATGTCACCCGCGACCCGCCCGCCTTTGTCACGTGCGTGAGTGCCGGGCCGGTCCACGTCACTGAGCGACCGCACAGTCCGTCAACCACTCACCCGTTCGGCCGTTGTGGAACATTTCGACGAAGTGTTTCATAAGGCGACCGGAAAGCGGTTACCCCGCACCCGGCCCGCGGCACGCCCTTCGTTGCCGTGCAACGGTTCCATCGGTCCGCCCGTCCGTGTCCGGGCCCGCTTTCGCCTGCCCGGGGAAAGAGAGCGATCCATGTCCGTACTCACCAGCCCGCCGACGTCGTCAGGCCCGGGTGAGAAAATTTCCCGCCGCCGTCCGTGGCGGGTGAAGGCCGCCGGGGTGATCGCCGCCGCGCTGGCGGTGACCACCGCGGTCGCCTCGCCGGCACCCGCCGCCGACAACCCCTACGAACGCGGGCCCGACCCGACCACGGCCAGCATCGAGGCCAGCCGGGGCAGCTTCGCGACCAGCACCACCACCGTGTCGAGACTGGCCGTCTCCGGCTTCGGCGGCGGCACCATCTACTACCCGACGAGCACCACCGCCGGCACGTTCGGCGCGATCTCGATCGCCCCCGGCTTCACCGCCACGCAGTCGAGCATCGCCTGGCTGGGCCCGCGCCTGGCGTCCCAGGGCTTCGTCGTGTTCACCATCGACACCATCACCACCAGCGACCAGCCCGACAGCCGGGGCAGGCAGCTGCTGGCCTCGCTCGACTACCTCACCCAGCAGAGCTCGGTCCGGTCCCGCATCGACAGCAGCAGGCTCGGCGTCGTCGGGCACTCGATGGGCGGCGGCGGCACGCTCGAAGCCGCGCGCTCACGGCCGTCGCTGCAGGCCGCCGTGCCGCTGACCGGCTGGAACCTGACGAAGAACTGGTCGACGGTGAGCGTGCCGACCCTGGTCGTCGGGGCGGAGGCGGACACCATCGCGCCGGTGGCGACGCACTCGATCCCGTTCTACACCAGCCTCCCGTCCACTTTGGACAAGGCGTACCTCGAACTGCGTGGCGCCAGCCACTTCGCGCCGAACACGTCGAACACGACGATCGCGAAGTACACGCTGTCCTGGCTCAAGCGGTTCATCGACAACGACACCCGCTACGAGCAGTTCCTCTGCCCGATCCCGAGCACCAGCCTGTCCATTTCGGACTACCGGGGCAACTGCCCGCACCACGGCTGACCCGGCCGCCGGGCCCGCGGTCAGCGTTCCGCGGGCTCGGCGGACCACTGCAGCAGGAACCGCAGCGCCTCTTCCGACGGTGACCCGGGTTCGGCGGTGTAGGCCACCAGCCGCTGCCCCGGGTGCGTCTCGACGGCGAACTGCTGGACGTCCAGGGTGACCGGGCCGGCCACCGGGTGGCGGTAGGTCTTGGTCAGCTCGCGGGCCCCGCGCACCTGGTGGCTGTCCCACCACATCCGGAAGTCCGCGTCCTTCTCCAGCAGCTCGCGCACGAGCGCGGCGAGCACCGGGTCGGCGGGATCGCGGCCCGCCTCCATCCGCAGCACCTCGACGCACGCGCCCGCCGCGCGCGGCCAGTCCGCGTACCGGGCGCGGTAGTCCTCGTCGAGGAACGTCAGCCGGATCAGGTTGCGCTCGGCGGGCGGCCGCGCGCCGAAGTCGCCCAGCAGCGCGACCGCCGCGCGGTTCCAGGCCAGCACGTCCTGGCGGCGGTTGAGCACCATCGCGGGGACGTCCGGCATGCCGTCGAGCAGCTGCCGCAGCGGGCCGGCGACGG
>NZ_JAAGNB010001849.1:0-942 GCF_010550475.1 Amycolatopsis sp. SID8362 | reverse complement strand
GTTAGAACCCGACCAAACACTCACGACCAGCCACGTGCCTAAGATCAGCCGATGACCTACCCCCACGCCGACCCGAGCCGGTTCGACGGGCTGCTGCCGCACGTCGAGCGCCACCTCGGGCCGGTGACGCACGGGCAAGGCCCGGGGCTGCCCGACGGCGGCAACCGCGGGTTCGCCATCGGCTTCCACGCGCACCCGCGGCTGCGGATGGTCTCCGCGGCGACCACCGGCGTGCGGTTCCAGCGGGTCGACGCGCCGCTGCCGCAGGAGTACGTCGTCTCCGCCGCGCCCGAGCACGAGGAGGAAGCCGGGTACCTGGCGCACGTCATCGCGAGCGGCGTGATCGAACGCGCACGTGGCTACCCCTACGGCGGTGGCTACCTCAACGCCGAGCCGCTCATCCCCGGCACCGGCGTCGCGTTCCTGCTCGCCGCGGCGCACCCGTTCGCCGACGCGGAGTTCGACCTCTACCGCGACGAGCGGGGCGAGCCCGCGCTGCAGCTGGTCACCCTCTTGCCCTGCACCCGCGCGGAATTCGAGTTCGTGCACGCCCACGACGAAGACCCCGAGGTGCTCTTCGACCGCTGGCGGGACCGTGACACCGACATCCTCGACCTCTACCGGGCTTCGGCGGTCTGACGGCGGTCAGCCACCCACCGCCTGGTTGCGGGCCGCGGCCGGGTCCAGGCCGGGGCCTTCCGGCAGCCGGGCCACCAGCCCGGCCGGCAGCCGCAGGACGCGGTCCGACGGGTAGCCCAGCATCTTCAGCACCTCCGGCGCCGACAGCGCGTAGCGGCGGCCCATGTCGGTCACCAAGGTCAGCGTGCCCGACGGTGCCTGCGCCGACGGCATCGCCTCGACGACCGCCGCGCTGCCCGGCGGGACGTACACCCGGTCCGCCAGCGGGGTTCCGGCCGGTGAGCGGCGGGCCGTTGCCGACAG
>NZ_JAAGNB010001791.1:0-4727 GCF_010550475.1 Amycolatopsis sp. SID8362 | reverse complement strand
CGCACGTCGCGACCGCGTCGTCGCCGAGGACGGCTTCGAGCGCGGCGCCGTCCCGGCGGCGGCAGGCCGCGGCGAACCGGCGCACGGTCGCGTCATGCGGGTCGAGCACGGATTCCTCCCGCCGGCGGTCAGGCCGGGATCGGCACCGCCTTGTTCTTCTCGGGGTTGACCAGCCACAGCACCTGATCGATGCCCTCGGCGGTGGCGCCGACGGTGAGCAGGCCGTACTCGACGCCGTCCTGGAGGAGCACGGCGGACGTCTGCCCGTTCGTGGTCGCCCACCGCACTTCGACGTCGGCCCAGAACCAGCCGGAGATCGCCCGCAGGAACTTCGCCACCCGCACCGCGCCCACGACCGGCATGCGGGCGACACCCTTGCGGCCGTTGCCGTCGGACAGGCTGGTGACGTCCGGCGTGAAGAGCCGCTCCAGCTCGGCCATGTCACCGGACCGCGCGGCGGCGAGGAACGTGGTGAGCAGTTCCCGTTGCTCGGCCGCGGGCACCGACTCGCGCCGCTCGCCCTTGAGGTGCTTGCGGGCGCGGCTGACGAGCTGGCGCACCGCGGCTTCGGTCGAGGAGAGGATGCCGGCGATTTCCGCGTAGGAGTAGTCGAAGGCTTCCCGGAGCACGTAGGCCGCGCGTTCGCCGGGGGTGAGCTTCTCCATCAGCAGCAGGGCCGCGAACTCCAGTGCCTCCCCGCGCTCGGCGCCGAGGTACGGATCAGCGGCGGTGTCGACCGGTTCGGGCAGCCACGGCCCGATGTAGGTCTCCCGCCGCTTCCGCGCCGACTGCAGGACGTTGATGGCCAGCCGGGTCGTGGTGGTGGCGAGGAAGGCTTCCGGACTGGCCACTGTGGACCGGTCGTACGCCTGCCACCGCAGCCAGACCTCCTGCACCAGGTCCTCGGCCTCGGTGGCGCTGCTGAGCATGCGGTAGGCGATCCCGAACAGGCGCGGCCGCAGCCGCGTGAAGACCGCCGTGGCCGCTTCGAGCCCGTCCACGCCGCCGGGTTCGGCACCCACCCCGGAATCCGCCACCACACGTCCCCTCGTCGTCGCCCGGCCCCACTCTACGAGACCGGCTCCCGGGGCCCCGTCACTTCGCCGGCGGCGGGTTCAGCGGGAGCCAGTCGGCGAACCGGGTGTCGGCAAGTCGCGCGTCGGGGCCGGGCAGGAGCATGTCCTTGTCCAGCAGGGCGCCGAAGTAGCGTGCGTCCGGGTCGGTGATGACCTCGCGGGGGTCGCCGCGGAAGGCCAGGCCGGTGCGGATCAGCTCGTCGAGGCCGAACTGCTCGGGACCGGCGACCTCGACGGTGCCGTTCAGCGGTGCGCCGGCGGCGACCCGGCCGACCGCGGTGGCCACGTCGTCGGCCGCCATGGGCTGGATGCGGGCGTCCGACAGGCGCACGGTGTTCCCCTCGGCCGCCGCCTGGGCGATGCTGCCCACGAACTCGAAGAACTGCGTGGCGTGCACGATCGAGTACGGCCGTCCGGACTCCTTGATCAGCTTCTCCTGCGTGATCTTCGCGCGGAAGTAGCCGCTTTCGGTGAGCCGTCCGGTGCCGACGACCGACAATGCGACGTGGTGCTCCACCCCGGCTTTCTCCCCGGCGGCGAGCAGGTTCCCGGTGGAGGTGCGGAAGAACTCCAGCACGGCGTCATCGGCGAAGGAGGGGGAGTTCGAGACGTCGACCAGGACCTGGGCACCGTCGAGTACCTCGGCCAGCCCTTCGCCGGTCAGGGTGTTGACGCCCGAGTCGGGTGAGGCGGGGACCGCTTCGTGGCCGTGCGCGGTCAGTTTCCGGACGAGCTTCGAGCCGATGAGCCCGCTGCCGCCGATCACGACGATCTTCATGAGGTGCCTTCTCCTCCCGCGTCCCGGCCGCTCCGGGACGTCGTTCGCCAGCAAGGACCGGACGGGCCCGGAGTTTGTGACAGCGGGCGTGTCACAAACCGCGGCGGCGTCCGGTCCTGTCTGGCGACACCGACCCGATGAACCGGAGCACCGCATGGACACGATCGACGATCTCCGCCGCCACCTGCAGTGGGCGATCGAGCTCGAGCACGCGACGATCCCGCCCTACCTGTGCGCGCTGTACTCGCTGGACGCCGCCCGCAACCCCCGAAGCCACCCAGGTCGTGGGCACGGTCCTCGCCGAGGAGATGATCCACCTGGCACTGGCCGCGAACCTGCTCAACGCCGTCGGCGGCTCGCCGAAGCTCGACACGCCGGACCTGCTGCCGCCGTACCCGCACCCGCTGCCCCACGGCGACCGGTCGGTGCACGTCCACCTGGCCCCGTTCGGGCCCGAGGCGCTGGAGCTGTTCCTGCGCATCGAGCAGCCGGCGTCGGCGGACGCGCCACCGCAGGACGACGAGTACCGCACGATCGGGCAGTTCTACGCCGCCATCGAGGCCGGCTTCCGTGCCCTGTGTGACAAGCTCGGCGAAGAGCAGGTATTCACCGGCGACCCGGCCCGCCAGATCGGCGAGCTCCACCTCCGCGGCGGCGGTGGCGAGGTGCTTCCGGTCCACGACCTGAAGTCCGCCTTGGCCGCGCTGGCGGAGATCGTCGAGCAGGGCGAGGGCGCCGCGCGCACCGACGTGTGGGACGGCGACCGCGACGTCTTCCACCCCGAGCGCGAGGAAGTCGCGCACTACTACCGGTTCCAGGAGCTGAAGCTGGGCCGCCGCTACCGGACCGGCGACACGCCGCAGTCGGGCCCGACCGGCGAGGAGATCGCGGTCGACGTCGACGGCGTGCTGCCGATGCGGCCCAACCCGCGGACGGCCGATTACCCGTCGGGCAGCCCCATCCGGGTCGCGCAGGAGGAGTTCAACCAGACCTACAGCCTGCTGCTCTTCCAGCTGGAGGAGGCGTTCACCGGCAGCCCGAACGGGATGATGGCCGCGGTCGGCACGATGTTCGCCCTGCGCAAGCAGGCGCTCGCGTTGATGAAGCTGCCCACCGGGGACGGGAGGACGACCGCGGGACCGACCTTCGAGTACGTGCCGCCGGAGCGGCGGAACTGATGCTGAGGATTCACCCTCAGGGCTGGGCAAAGTCGCACCGGGTGGGTCGGCGGTGTCTTGAATGAGTCATTCAGGACCTCCGAAGACCTGAATGACTCATTCAAGACGTCAGCGAAGCCGCCGAGCGAGCCGCCGCAACTGTGCCGGACTTTGGTCCGGCAATTAGTGAAGCCGGGGCAAGGTGGGCTGAAGAGGACTTTCCTGCGATGTGCCGCGACTCTAGGCTGCACCCTCGTGAGCTACGACCTCTACCTGTGGGCCGATCCCAACCCGGTGACGGCCGAGCAGGCCAGGGACATCTTCGAGCGGCTGGCCGGCGGCGACGACAGCGCGACGGCGCCGGCCGCGGGGCCGCTCGAATTCGCCGCGGAGCTGGTCAAGCACTTCCCGCGGCTCGAGGACCTCGCCGACGCCGACGACTCGCCGTGGAACATGAGCCCGGATGCCACGGAGCGCGGGGTGATCCTCTGCATGGGCCTGTCCCGGGTCGCCGAAGCGGGTCCGCGCATCGACGAGCTGGCGGATCGGTACGGCCTGGTCTGCTACGACCCGTCGACCCGGCAGGTCCGCCACCCGGCTTGACCCGCGCGCCTGCCGGGGCATGACTTTTCCGCATACCTGATCTGCTGACATTTCACTTTTCGCATGATCAGCCCGGACCTAGCGTGGTGTCATGACACCGAAAGTCGCCCTGGTCACCGGGGCCACCCAAGGCCTCGGCCGGGCTCTCGTCGAAGGGCTCGCCCGGCGCTGGTCCGCCGAGGACATCGTCTACTTGACCGGTCGCGACGCCCGGCGCGTCGCCCAAGCCGTCGAGGCCCTCCCCGTCCAAGTCCGCGGCGAGGTCCTCGACGTCGCCGATCCGCACGCGCCGGCCCGGCTCGCCGAAGTGCTGGCGGACCGGCACGGCGGGGTCGACGTCGTGTTCGGCAACGCCGTCATGCGGGTCGGGCCCGACGACGACCCCCGCGCGATCGTCGAGGAGTACGCCGAGGTGAACAACTTCGGCACCACCCGGCTGCTGCGGGCGTTCGCGCCGCTGCTGCGGGACGGCGGCCGGTTCCTCGTCGTGGCCAGCTCGTTCGGCACGCTGCGGCACCTGGCGCCGGCACTGCACGACCGGTTCGCCGAACTGTCCTCTTTGGACGAAGTGGACAAGCAGGTGGCCGCTTGGCGTGACGCGGTCGAGGACGGCAGCGCGCGCGGTGGTGACTGGCCGGGGTTCGTCAACATCCCGTCCAAGATCGGCCAGGTCGCGGCCGTGCGCGCGCTCGCCGCCGGGCGCCGGGACGACGACCTGGCGCGCGGGATCCTGCTCGCCGCCGTCTGCCCGGGGATGATGAACACCCCGACGTCGGCGCTGTGGTGGGACGTGCGCGACGCGCCGAGCCCCGCCCAGGCGGCGGACGTGCTGCTGGACCTCGTGTCGGCGCCCCTCGACCCCGCTCAGTACGGCGAGCTGATCCGGGACGGCGCGGTCCTGCCCTGGCGGTGACCGGGCGCCGTGCGACGATCTGGGGAGAACCCGGACCCGAACGAAGGAGCCTCAGGCCTTGCCGTTGGTGCACGCTCTGTGGTCGCCGGGCCGGGGTCTGCTGCTCTGGGCGGAGCACGACCGGGTCGCGGCCGGCCCGGCGAGCCGTCCGGCGCGGCTCGCGCGGTCGCACCCGTTCGCCGTCTCCAGCGCGAGCCTGA
>NZ_JAAGNB010001744.1:0-1057 GCF_010550475.1 Amycolatopsis sp. SID8362 | reverse complement strand
TCGCGGCGAGCCACCTGCTGGCCACCGCGCCGCTGACGTCCGCCTGACTGACGCTCAGGCCGCCAGTGCGGCGCAGAGTTCCGGCACGACGACGTCGATGTCCCCGCGCAGCACGAGCGTGGCGGTCTCGTCGTAGGGGGTCGGGTCGCGGTTGACGATCACCACCGTCGCCCCGGCTTGCGCGGCCACCGCGCACAGCGACGCGGCGGGCTCCACCTGGAGCGAGCTGCCCACCGCGAGGAAGACCTCGCTCGCCGCGGCGATGCTGCGCGCGCGGCCGAGCACGTCGGCGTCCAGCGTCTGTCCGAAGAGGACGACGTCGAGCTGCAGGATCCCGCCGCAGCGGGAACACCGCGGGTCTTCCTCGCCGCGGGCCAGCACTTCGGGGGTCGGCAGCCGTTCCGGGCAGCGGGTGCACCGCGTGGTGTGCATGGTGCCGTGGAGTTCGAGCACCTTGCGCGCGGCGAGCCCGGCCCGCTGGTGCAGGCCGTCGACGTTCTGGGTGAGCACGCGCACGGCGGTTCCCGCGCGGTCGAGGTCCGCCAGCGCGCGGTGCGCCGCGTTCGGCTCGGCCTGCCAGGCGGCGTGCCCGGTGTAGCTGCGCCAGAACTCCTTGCGCACCACCGCATCGGCCATGAAGTTCGCCAGCGTGAAGGCGTTGACGGCACTCGGCGACCGGGTCCAGACCCCGTCGGGCCCCCGGTAGTCGGGGATGCCCGACGCGGTCGAGATCCCGGCGCCGGTGAGCACACCGACGAGCCGGGCGCCGCGCAGCAGGTCGAAGTGGTCCATGGGCGGGAGGTTAACGACTGCGCCGTGGTCCGACGAGCGGATTAGGCCTTCCGCAGCCGCAACGCCAACGCCGGGCAGGCGTTCGCGGCGCGGCGGGCCTCCGCGGCCAGTTCCGGGGGCACCGGTCCCTTCGCCAGCACCGGGTACCCCCATTCGTCGAGCCGGACGACCTCCGGCAGCAGGTCCGCGCACAAGCCGTGCGCGCGGCAGCCGATCGGGTCCACCGAGAGCTTCACGCCACTCCCTCCAGCACCCGGCACCGGCC
>NZ_JAAGNB010001689.1:0-1382 GCF_010550475.1 Amycolatopsis sp. SID8362 | reverse complement strand
ACCCCGCCGGTCGCGCAGAGCTCGAGCCAGCCGCAGCCGCCGCCCGCGCCGACCGTCAAGCCGCTCCCGGAGCCGCCCGCGGCCAAGCCGGAGCCCGCCGACAACTCCGCCGCGCTGGTCACCCCGGCGGGCACCACCCGCGCCGGCGGTGGCGAGTTCGACCTCGACAAGCTGCAGTCGGCCAAGTACCTGCCGACCACGGTCATCGAGAAGGCCAAGCAGAGCGGCATGACCGAAGGCCTGCTCAAGACGACCAAGGACGGCGACGTCACGCTGGGCCTGTTCGCGCTGGAGCTGCCGAACGCGCAGGCCGCCTCCGCGGTGGCCGCCGAGTACGGCAACGCGGAGCAGGAAGGCGGCCTGACCGTCAACCGCAACCTGTCGCTGCACGGCGTCCAGGTGTTCTCGGCGGCGGACGCGAACCAGCAAGTCTACCGCGCGGTCTACGTGCTCTACAACCGCGTGATCATCATCGACTCGTTCGGCCCGTCCAAGGACGCGACGCTCAACTCGTTCAAGACGCTGCTGACCGCGCAGGTCCAGAAGGCGCCGCCGACGGAGCGCACGAACAACTGAGACCGACCCGAACGGTCAAGCGGGCCGGCGTGGGCTGACCAGGCCGGACTCGTAGGCCAGCACCACCAGCTGGGCCCGGTCCCGCGCGCCGATCTTCGTCATGATGCGGCTGACGTGGGTGCGGGCCGTGGCCGTCGAGATCACCAGGTGAGCGGCGATTTCGTCGTTCGACATGCCGCCCGCGACGAGCGCGAGGACCTCGCGTTCGCGGTCGGTGATCTCGCGGACGGCGCTGGTGTCGACGCGCCGGTTCTCCGGGCGGCCGACGAACTCCTGGATCAGCCGGCGCGTGACCGTCGGCGCCAGCAGCGCCTCGCCGCTCGCGACCACCCGCAGCGCGCGCAGCAGCTCGACCGGCTCGGTGTCCTTCAGCAGGAACCCGCTCGCGCCCGCGCGCAGGGCTTCGTAGACGTACTCGTCGACGTCGAACGTGGTCAGGACCAGCACTTTCGTCCCGGCGAGGTCGGGGTTCGCGGTGATCCGGCGGGTCGCTTCGAGACCGTCTACGCCGGGCATCCGGACGTCCATCACGACGATGTCCGGGTGGTGCTCGACGGCGAGTGCGACGGCCTGGTCGCCGTCGCCCGCCTCGCCGCACACCTCGAAGCCGTCCTCGGTCTCCAGCAGCACGCGGAACCCGGCGCGGACCAGGACCTGGTCGTCGGCCAGCAGGACGCGGATCATGCTTCCCCCTCGATCGGTAGCTCGACGCACACTTCGAAACCGCCGTCGACCGGCCCGGCGGTGCACCGGCCGCCGAGCGCCGCGGCGCGTTCGCCCATGCCCCGCAGGCCGTGGCCCGGCGT
>NZ_JAAGNB010001632.1:0-6219 GCF_010550475.1 Amycolatopsis sp. SID8362 | reverse complement strand
GCCGGGGTGTCGACGCGGGCCAGCAGGCCCGGCAGCCCGGCCAGCTCGCGGACCGACGCCGCGCAGCGGTCGCACGTGCGCAGGTGCTCCTCGAAGCGCTGGCGGTCCTCGGGGGACAGCGCCCCCAGCACGTAAGCGGCGTCGAACGTCGCGAAGGGGTCTTCGCTCACTGGGTCACTCCCCTCTCCTCGAGCACCAGCCGCAGCGCGCGCAACGCGTAGTGCGTGCGGGACTTCACCGTTCCCTCGGCCACGCCCAGGCGCAGCGCCGCGTCCGCTACGGAATAGCCCTGGAAGTAACACAGCAGCAGCACCTCGCGGTGCCGCTCGGACAGCTCGGCCAGCGCCTCCGCGACCAGCCAGCCCTGGACCGCGCGGTCGGTCCCGTCGCCGACGGCGCGTTCCGGTGGCGCGTCCGTCACCACCTCCGACCGGGCCGACGCCGAGCGCCAGCCGTCGATCGCGATGCGCCGCGCCACCGTGAACAGCCAGGCGCGGGCCGAGCCCTGCGACTGGTCCAGCACCGCCGTCGAGCGCCAGGCGCGCAGCAGCGTCTCCTGGACGACGTCTTCGGCGCGGATCCGGTCGCCCGAGGTCAGGTGGAGCGCGTACGACCACAGCGCGGCCGCGTGCTCCTCGTGGAGCGCGCGCATCAGCGCCTCTTCGGCGACTTCGCCCACGGGACTCAGGCCGAGACCCGGCGCCGGTCCTTCACGAACAGCAGCGCCAGCCCGCCCACGATGCAGACCGACTCGGTGATGACGCCCCAGTACTCCGGCTGGCTGTTGAACTGGTCGTGGTTGCCGGCGAAGCCGACGGTCGCGGCCAGCACGTACGCGCCGAGCGTCAGCACGCCGAACCCGACCGCGCCCAGCGCCGGCAGCCAGTGCCGCCAGGCCAGCACCGCGATCGCGATGACCAGGCCGCCGATCGCGTCCAGCAGGAACAGCGGGCCGACGATGCCCGGGTAGTCCTCGGTCCACAGGAAGTAGTGCACGCCCGCCGAGCCCAGCAGCGCGGCCGCCACGACGATGCGCAGAACCCAACCCACCATGATCGTTCCTCCACTCCACACCCACTCGGCTACATACACGGAACAGGGGCCGATCCGGTTCACCGCGGATTGAACCGATGCGGTGCCGATCTCGTTGGTAAGGGCATGACTGCCGAACTGCACTCCCGCCGCACCGTCCTCACCACGGGTGCCGCCGTCGCCGGTGCCGCCGTCGGCGCCGTCGCGCTCACCGCCTGTTCGTCGGACGACGCCAAGTCCGGCACCGCCCAGGCCCCGATCGCCGCCGGGACGCCGCTGGTCGCGCTCGCCGACGTCCCGGTCGGCGAGGCGAAGGCCGCCAAGGCCCCGGACGGCTCCGACGTGATCGTGGCGCGGCCGTCCGAGTCGGCGTGCGCGGCGTTCAGCGCGATCTGCACGCACCAGGGCTGCACGGTCACCCCGAAGGGCGCCGACCTGGTCTGCCCCTGCCACGGCTCGGTCTTCAACGCGCTGACCGGCCAGGTCAAGCAGGGCCCGGCGAACAAGCCGCTGCCCAGCGTGCCGGTGAAGGTGGAGAACGGGAAGGTCGTGACCGGCTGACGAGCCGGGCGCACGCGAAGGGCCCTTGTGGACGGTGGTCCACAAGGGCCCTTCGTGTGACAGAGGAAACTCAAGCGTCCCAGGCGAACAGCTTCTCGCCCGATGTGGCATCAGGAACCAGCACGCCAGCCCCAGGAACCCTCCGCGATGATGACATGAAAGAGTCATTCACCTCACCAGACGACATGAATGACCCATTCACAACGTCCCCACGACGCCGGGCAGACCACGCGGCCGGTCACCCGCTCGCCAGCGCGACTTTGCCGGGACCCTGACGTCCGGCGAGGTGAAAGGGTCGTTCACGACCTCCGGACCAGGAGCCCCGTCTCGACGAGCCAGGCGCACGCGAAGGGCCCCTGCGGACAGACGCCCGCAAGGGCCCTTCGTGTGACCGAAGAAACTCAGGCGTCCCAGGCGAACAGCTTCTCGCCCGCCGCGACATCGCGCTCGGCGTCCAAAGCGGACAGCACGTCCGCCGACGCGTCCAGCGCGACGACCGGGACGATCGCCGAATAACCCGCCGCGGTCACCGCTTCCGGGTCCCAGCTGACGACCGGCTGGCCGGCGCGCACCTGCTCGCCCTTGACGACGTGCAGCGTGAAGCCCTCGCCCTTCTCCTTGACCGTGTCGATGCCGAGGTGGACCAGCACGGCCTTGCCGTCCTCGGTGGCGATGACGTAGGCGTGCGGGTGCAGCGTGGCGACCGTGCCGTCGACCGGCGCCACCGCGTCCGAACGGCCGCCCGAGGGCTGCACGGCGATGCCCGGGCCCACCATGGCCTGCGCGAACACCGGGTCGGGGACCTCGGTGATCGGCACCACGCGCCCGGCGACCGGGCTGAGCACTTCGAGGCTCACAGCAGGTCCTCGATGTCGCTGGCGATCGTGTCCGCCTCCGGACCGACGATGACCTGCAGGGCCGTCGACCCCATCTTCACGACGCCCATCGCGCCGGCCTTCTTCAGCGCCGCTTCGTCGACGAGGCTCATGTCCTCGACCTCGCAGCGCAGCCGCGTGATGCAGCCCTCCACCTCGGTCAAGTTCTCCGCGCCGCCGAGCGCCGCGAGGATCTTTTCCGGCCTGTCATCCGCCATCGCGGTCTCCTTGATCACTGTTTGTTCCCAACCTGACGCGAACCGCGTGTCCACCTGTACTACGCCGTTCGTCGGCATGCACCCCGCCGCGGGCCACGAACGGATAACGGTGGTTGACACCCGTCCGCGCGGCGGAGCATCCTGCCCCATCAGATCATTGGTCTAGACCGGAACGTACCAATGTTCCGGCCCGGACGCGAGCACCGGTCCCCCGGTGGAACGAGAACGAGGAGGGTGACGCCGATGAGCGCGGCCGCGCACGTCCCGCCACCCGACCGGGTCGTCAACGGGCCCACGCCCAAGCACGCCCAGCTGCGGGAAATCCTCCGCCGCACGGTGGAGCGGGAGCTCCCGCCGGGTGCGCCGATCCCGTCGGAACGCGAGCTGGCCCAGCGCTACGGCGTGTCGCGGCTCACGGTCAGATCGGCGATCGGCAAGCTGGTCGAAGAGGGTCTGCTCGCCCGGGTCCGCGGCAAGGGCACCTTCACCGCGGCCCGGCGGATGGAACTGCAGCTGTACCTCATGTCGTTCACCGACGACATGCGGCGGCGGGGGCTGACGCCGACCACCGAGGTGGTCTCCGCGGCCACCGAGGTCCCGCCCACCGCCTCGGCGCACGCGCTCGGGCTGACCGAGGGCGCGCCCGCGCACCACCTGGTGCGGCTGCGCCACGCCGACGGCGTGCCACTGGCCGTCGAGCGGGGCTGGTACCACGCGGGCCGGGCTCCCGGCCTGCTCGAGCTCGACCTGACCCAGTCCCTCTACGCGCAGCTGGCCGAGACGTACGACGTGCGTCCCGACCAGGCGTGGCAGACGGTCTGGGCGGAAGGGGCGGACCGCGAGACGGCCCGGCTGCTCGGCATGCGCGCCGGCAGCCCGCTGCTCGTGTTCCGCCGGGTCTCCAGCGCGAACGGCGACCCGATCGAAGACATCACTTCCTGGTACCGGGGAGATCACTACCAGGTGACCATGCAGTTGGACCGGAACACCCCGGAACCCGGTCAACCACCCCACTATGGAGGATCCAGATGAGCTCCACCACCGCGGAGGGGGCGAAGAAGAGCGGCAGCGGTCTCGCCGGTCTTCAGCGCTTCGGCCGTAGCCTCATGCTCCCCATCGCCGTGCTCCCGGCGGCGGGCATCCTGCTCCGGTTCGGGCAGGACGACATGCTCGGCAAGGACGGCCTCGGCTGGAACAAGGTCGCTTCGGTGCTGGGCGCCGCGGGCGGCACGCTGTTCAACTGGCTGCCGCTGCTGTTCGCGGTCGGCATCGCGGTCGGCTTCGCCAAGAAGGGTGACGGCTCGACGGCCGTCGCGGCGGTCGTCGGCTTCTTCGTCTTCAGCTCCGTCGTCCAGGTCTTCGCCCCGCTGAGCGACCTGCCCGGCTACAAGGCGGGCGCGACCGAGCTGGCGCCGATCAAGTGGCCGTACTCGGTGCTCGCGGGTGTCGTGGTCGGCATCGTGGCGGCGTTGCTGTGGCAGAAGTACCACCGCATCAAGCTGCCCGCCTACCTGGCGTTCTTCGGCGGCCGCCGGTTCGTCCCGATCATCACCGCGGTCGTCATGGTCGTCCTCGGCGTCATCTTCGGCCTGGTCTTCCACTGGGTCGACCAGGGCATCCAGGCCGCCGGTGACGCGGTCACCGCCTCCCCGGTGGTCGGTGGCGGCATCTACGGCGCGCTGAACCGCCTGCTCATCCCGGTCGGTCTGCACCAGCTGCTGAACGTCCCCGTCTGGTTCATCTTCGACGGCGGTGACATCAACAACTTCGTCGCGGGCAAGATGTCGGCCGGTGCGTTCACCACGGGCTTCTTCCCGATCTTCATGTTCGCGCTGCCCGCCGCCGCCCTCGCCATCTGGCAGACGGCCCGCCCGGCGCAGAAGAAGGTCGTCGGCGGTGTGATGATCGCCGGCGCGCTGACCTCGTTCCTCACCGGTGTCACCGAGCCGATCGAGTTCTCGTTCATGTTCGTCGCGTGGCCGCTGTACCTGTTCCACGCGATCATGACCGGCACCTCGCTGGCGATCTGCAACGCGCTGGGCATCCACCAGAGCTTCAACTTCTCCGCCGGCGCGATCGACTACCTGCTCAACTTCGGCGCCCCGGCGGCGCAGAAGCCGTGGCTGCTCATCCCGATCGGCCTCGTCTACGCGGTGATCTACTACTTCGTGTTCCGGTTCGCGATCGTCAAGTTCAACCTGCGCACCCCGGGCCGCGAAGACGACTCGATCGAGGCCGACCTCGACCGGACCGCCGCCGCGTAACATCCGTACCGACGTAAGACCCCGTTAGCGAGAGGACGAACATGCCGGAGAAACGCGTCGCCGTGGCGAGCAAGGTGGGCCTGCACGCCAGGCCGGCCGCGCTGGTGGCGAAGGCGGCCGCGGCGCAACCCGTCGCGGTGCAGATCGCCAAGGCCGGCGGGAGCCCGGTGGCCGCCGGCAGCGTGCTCAACCTGATGACGCTCGCCGCCGGGTACGGCGACGAGGTCATCATCAGCGCCGAGGGCGAGGGCGCCGAAGCGGCCGTGGAAGCGGTCGCGGAGCTCGTCGCCACCGACCTCGACGCCTGAGGCGGCGAATACCGCGAAGGCCTCCGCACCGGTCCCCGACACCGGTGCGGAGGCCTTCGTTTCGTAGGGTGGGCGCATGGAGAGCCTGCGCCTGATCGACGAGTGGCCGGTGGACCACGCCGCGACGGCCGTGGTGTCCGCCGACGGGACCGTCCGGGGGCGCCACGGCGACACCGCGCGGAAGTTCCGGCTGGCTTCGGTCACCAAGCCGCTGACCGCCTACACCGCGCTCATCGCGGTCGAAGAGGGCGTCGTCGAGCTCGACACCCCGGCCGGGCCCGAGGGGTCGACCGTGCGGCACCTGCTGGCCCACACCTCCGGGCTCGCGTTCGACGCGCACAAGGCGATGGCCGAGCCGGGCACGCGGCGGCTGTACTCCAACGCCGGGTTCGAGCAGCTGGCCGACGCGCTGGCCGAGCACTCCGGCATCCCCTTCGCGCAGTACCAGGCCGAAGCGCTGTTCGCGCCGCTGGGCATGACGTCGACCGCGTTGACCGGTTCGCCCGCCTCCGGCGCGGAGTCCACTGTGGACGACCTGGTGGCCTTCGCCGCCGAGCTGCAGTCCCCCAAGCTGCTCGACCCGGCCACCGTGGCCGAGGCGACGAACGTCGTGTTCCCCGGCCTGTCCGGCGTGCTGCCCGGGTTCGGGCACCAGAAGCCCAACGACTGGGGCCTCGGCTTCGAGATCCGCGACCACAAGAGCCCGCACTGGACCGGGGCGAACAGCTCGCCGCGCACCTTCGGGCACTTCGGCCAGTCGGGCACGTTCCTCTGGGTCGACCCCGACGCGGGCGCGGCCTGCGTGGCGCTGACCGACCGCGCGTTCGGCCCGTGGGCGGCCGAGGTCTGGCCGCGCTACACCGACGCCGTGCTGGCGGAATTGAGCGCGTGAAGCGGGTCCTCCTCGCGGCCGCCCTGCTGGCCGCGGCCTGCAGCGCGCCGGCGGCCGGCTCCGCACCCG